>DATAHI010000279.1:0-3784 GCA_036263255.1 Oxalicibacterium sp.
CAGCCAGGTGACCTGATCCTGACCGGTACACCGGCCGGCGTCGCAGCTCGTGCGCGGTGACATGATGGAAGGCCGGATTGACGGCCTGGGAACCCTGCAGCTGAAAATCGTTTAATCGCGCATGAAGACTTCCGCGCTGCAATGACGCGGAGGTCTTCATCGATTCATTCAATAACGATACAGCTGATTATTCTCGATCCGTACGCGATTACCGACACGCAGATCGCCGATGTTGTCGAGCGTCATCGTCTGCAACGCGCCGTTGTCGAGGCGAATACCGACCTGATACACATTAGCCGGCGCTTGACGATTTCTTTCGATCTGGCTGCCTACGAGTGCGCCGCCCACCGCGCCAGCTGCGGTAGCGAGCGCACGTCCTGTGCCACCGCCGATCTGATTACCCACCACGCCGCCAACGACGCCGCCCACCAGCGCTCCGCCCACGCCGCTCGAATTGCTGCCTTGCTGCACCAACTGGATCGATTCGACCACACCGTATGCCGATTGATAGACCGGCGCAGAGGAGACCGGATAGCTGTTCGGATAATTATCGTTCTGCGGCGGCGTGCCGCAACCCGCGAGCAACAGGCTCGATCCCAACGCTAGCATTGCAATACCGTGATTCGTCTTCATGATGACTCCTTCTTTATCGTGAACCGGTATTCAGCGTAGCCATACGGAAAATCGCGCTCGGTTCGGTAACGTACCTTCGTGTGCGTGGAGCAATTCCGCCGCATGTTTTTCCTACACAGTTTTGTCCCCTTGTCCGATACCGCCAGTCGCAACGGAGAGCCGATCATGCTCACACATGATGCGACGGGCGAAGTGCAGAGCGCTTGTTCGTTGCGCATGCATCAATGGCCGGACGGAACGGCGCAGCAGCGCACTGTCCTAACATCAAAAAGGGGACTCCATGCTTGCAATGAATTACCGCGGACCCTATCGCGTCCGCGTCCAGCAAAAGCCAGAACCTCAAATCGAGCATCCCAACGATGCGATCGTGCGCGTCACGCGCGCCTGCATCTGCGGTTCGGATCTGCACCTGTATCACGGCCTGGTGCCGGACACGCGGGTCGGATCGACTTTCGGGCATGAATTCATCGGCGTGGTGGAAGAGATCGGCCCCTCGGTGCAAAACCTGAAAGTCGGTGACCACGTATTGGTGCCATTCAACATTTTTTGTGGCGCCTGCTACTTCTGCCAGCGCGAGCTGTACAGCAATTGCCACAACACAAACGCGGAAGCGACCGCGGTCGGCGGCATCTACGGTTACTCACATACCGCAGGCGGCTATGACGGCGGCCAGGCCGAGTACGTGCGCGTACCGATGGCCGATGTCGGACCGACTGTGATCCCGCCTGATCTGGATCACGACGATGCCGTTCTCTTGACCGATGCACTGCCGACCGGCTACCAGGCGGCGGAAATGGGCGATATCGACGAAGGGGATACCGTGGTCATCTTCGGCGCCGGACCCATCGGCATCTTCGCCGCGAAATCAGCCTGGCTGCTCGGCGCCGGCCGCGTGATCGTGGTCGACCATCTCGAATACCGGCTGCAATTCGTGAAGACGTACGCGCAATGCGAGGTCGTGAATTTCAAGGACGTGCGCGACATGGCGATCCACATCAAGAAGATGACCGACGGCCTGGGCGCCGATGTCTGCATCGATTGCGTCGGCTGCGAAGCGGTAGGAAACGTCATGCAGAGCATCACCGGCCGCTATCTGAAACTGCAGGGCGGCGCAGCGACCGTGCTGCATTGGTGCATCAATAGCGTGCGGAAGGGCGGCAAGGTATCGATCGTCGGTGTCTATGGCCCGACTTTCAATGCCATCCCGATCGGCAATGCAATCAATAAGGGGCTGACGCTGCGCATGAATCAAGCGAGCGTCAAGCGACATCTGCCACGTCTGATCGAACACATCCAGGCTGGCCGCATCGACCCCAAGCAAATCATCACGCACCGCGTGCCGCTGGAAGAGGCGGCCGATGCCTATCACCTTTTTTCCAGCAAACTGGACAACTGCATCAAGACCGTGCTGATCCCGCCGAAAGCGGTGCCGCGCGTAGCGGTCGAAGTGTAGACATCACAGAGGAGCATGAGCATGGACCAGGCCGTACAAGCAAAGCAGAGTGGAAACGACAGAAGCCGCTACGCGCATATCCAGGGCTGGGGTGCAGATCTCGATCATCGCAACCGGCCGGCCTATCCGATGGAGCGAATACCGGCGCGCCTCGAACATCCGCCGCAACATGAGCCGCAACAACAGCCGATTACCACCACGGTCTTCCATTCGACCGAGCGGCCGCATATCACGCCGATCTACGGCAGCACTGTGCCGCCGCAAGGCTTGAGCGGCCGGCTGCGTGCGTGGGCCTTCAAGTACAGCGAAAACAATATCGTCCATTGGCTGCTGTTGTTGCTCGCCGACCGCATCAACACGGTAGAAGGAATTGGCGACGATTTGCGCAGCGGACATGTGCCGAACGTGCTTGGCGAAATGGGCATGAAGGCGGAAATCAAATACAACCCGGCCGGCTTTGCGCGCAAAGTGGCGATCACCTCCGCAGTGGTAGGCGTCACTTGTTTTCTGATCGCGCGAAACAGACGACGCAGCTAGCGCGACACGTGCCGTATTGGCTCATGCATATGAGATGAGCCGCGGCAACAGCAAGTGCCGGAGACGCCCGATCCATCGCCCATAGATGTGCGGCGCGTTAAGGCAGTGTGAAGGATGGCTCCTTCGCCGACATCAAGACCGCGCGACGGGAACCCGCCGCTTGCGATTGCAGTCAAGTACAAAACAATACGTACTCGACAACCAGTCGCCGTTATATGCCGCAGGCTTTCAGCCACACGACCGTCCTTACCACCAAGCTGCTGTTTATCGCGGTGCTGATGCTGGTCGTCGCAGCAGTGCTGTTGGCCGAATGGCGCATGACGCCGGAAGCAGCGCAGCATGCCGCCGTCATGCAGCCGATTCTCTTCAGCCACAAGCATCACGTCGGTGATATCGGCATCGATTGCCGCTATTGCCATACCTCGGTCGAACAGTCGCCGTTTGCCGGCATGCCAACCACCCAGATCTGCCTGACCTGCCATTCGCAACTGTTCAAGGATGCGCCGATGCTGGCACCGCTGCATGCCAGCATGGCGAGCGGCAAGCCGATCGAATGGAATCGCGTGCATGACTTGTCGGACTTTGCCTATTTCAATCACGGCATCCATGTAGCGAAAGGCGTGGCTTGCATCGAATGCCATGGGCGCGTCGATCAGATGCCGTTGATCTCGCGCCAGGCATCGCTCGACATGCAATGGTGCATTGGTTGCCACGCGAAGGCGAAGGAACACGTGCGACCGCTCGATGACGTCTTCCGCATGACGGATATGCGGAAGCTGTCGCCACAAGATGTCGCCATGCTCAATCGCCTGTATCACCTGCAGGATGAACGGCGCCTGACCGATTGTTCAACCTGCCATCGCTGATCATGCGGACCCGACACGTCATTCCGATCACGCACGAAGCCGAACGCCTTGGGCCCGACGCGGAACGTCGGCGCTTTCTGAAATTGATGGCGGCGTCGGTGGCTTTGGCGGGCGCCGGCTGCAGCGGGCCGCCGCAGGAGAAGATCGTTCCTTACGTGAACATGCCGGAACGGCTGGTGCCCGGCGTGCCGCTTTTTTACGCGAGCAGTTTCGTCAATGGCGGTTATGCGCACGGCGTGCTGGTCGAAAGCAATATGGGGCGGCCGACGAAAATCGAAGGAAATCCGCAGCACCC
>DATAHI010000280.1:0-16280 GCA_036263255.1 Oxalicibacterium sp.
CGAAGCCGTTCGATGCCAGCGCTCCGGGCAAGACCGGCGTCGAGTATGCAACGCACAGCGAGGTGCCGTCGAATGAACTGCTGACCAACACGCCGGGCTCGCCAAACGTGCCGAAAGGCACCGAATCGACTGCCAGCCCCGGTGCCGATGGGCAGGACAATCGGGCCGGCCTGAAAGAAACCAAGGTGCCGGCAGACGCGACGAAATAGTTGTCCCACGCCGCGATTGCGGATTTTTCATCGAACGGAGATGAACATGAGCGACAAACCGACTAACAACAATGCCGCTGAATCGCAAACGGTAAATCCAGAGGCCAAATCCGAAGAAGCGAGGAAAAGCGAAAACATCCAGAAGTCCGGCGAGGAATCAAGACAAAAACCCGGATAGACCAGGAAGCTACGCCGGGAACCGGAACGGCGGGTGGCGGAAATCAATAGCCCGGCTTCGCGGACAGATAACGAATCAAGCTCTCTGAAAAGAAAAGCCCGCGTCGCGGGCTTTTCTTTTGGTGTTTCGTTGACCGATTTCCCCTACCCTCTGGGATGAGGTTCTCGCCGAAACGAGCAACCTTATGCGCAGGAATTCACTATTCAGCCGAGACGCTTGCTCGCCGAGGGCCACCCTCAGGCATCTGGAATCGTGAAACGAAAAACAGCGCCTTTTCCTGCCTCGCCTTCCGCCCAGATGCGACCGCCGTGGCGATCGATAATGCGATGCACGATCGATAGCCCAATGCCGGTACCGCTGAACTCGGACTCGCTGTGAAGCCTTTGGAACGGCTGGAAAAGCCGCTCCGCGTACTGCATATTGAAACCGGCGCCATTGTCCCGAACGAAATACGTCATGACACCGTGGTGTTCTTCGCGCCCGAAGACGATCGATGGTTGCGGAATTTTGGACGTGAATTTCCATGCGTTGCCCAGCAGATTTTCTAGGACTACGCGCATCAATCTGCGATCTGCCATCACGATCATGCCCTGCTGCAGTTCAGGCTGTAGCTGCCTTTCCGGCTGGCCCTGTTTCAACACCTCCAGCACTTCAGCGGCCAAGGCTCCCAGATCCACCGATTCGCGCCGCAATTCGGCCCGGCCCATGCGCGATAATTCAAGCAAATCGTCGATCAGCTCGCCCATGCGTTGTGCGCCGTTACGGACCTGCGTCAGATAATGACGCGCCGTCTCGTCCAGCTGCTCGTTGTAGTCCTCGACCAGCGCAAGGCTGAATCCGTCTATCGCTCTCAGCGGCGCCCGCAAGTCATGCGAGACGGAATAGCTGAACGCCTCCAATTCCTTGTTCTTGTGTTCAAGCTGCTCCAGATGCGCAATCTGCGCTTCCGCCAGCTTCTGCGCCGCCCTTGCCTCGATGGCCTCCATCTCCTTGGTCAGCAACTGCTCGCGTATGCGGCGATGTTCGTCCTCGAACTGCTTGCGTCGTATTTGCGCACGCAGTCTGGCTTTCAGAATTTCGAACTCGCCCGATTTTTGAATGAAGTCATCCGCCCCCATGCTGAGGCAGTTGATCATCATGCTTCGATCTTCGACGGCCGTCAGCATGATCAGAGGAAGGTCGCGCAGGCCGGGCGCCATCTTGATCTGCCGGCAGGCCTCCGTTCCGCCCATGCCGGGCATCATCAAATCCATCAGGATGCAGTCGACCGGTTGCACGGCAAGCATCTCCAATGCCTCCTCGCCGGACCGGGCCAGGACGACGTCGTAACCTTCCCCGCGCAACATTTCCGCAAGTTCCTGCAGATAAGTAAGACTGTCGTCCACCGCAAGAATCTTTTTTGCGCCAAGGGCACTGGCCACCGTCCCGCGCTCCACCACACTGGCGCTGCGTAGCACGGCAGCCAGTCTCGCCAGCATGATGTCGAAGCTGGACTCCTTGCGCACAAAGGCATCGGCGCCGGCATCGAGCGCGCTGAGTTCGTTGGTTCCGTCTTCTGATGCAGTAAGCAATACGCAAGGGGTATCACGCAGCACAGCATCGAGACGTATCCTGCGGATGACGGTAGCGCCATCGATCCCGCTCATCACGCCATCCACAACGATGGCAGACGGATGGTAAGCGGCTGCCATCTGCAAGCCTTCCTCACCGTTCGATGCGCTCAGCACCCTGTAACCGACGTCCTTCAACGCGAGTTCCAGTTCCGTGCGGTAGGTGATGCTATCGTCAATCACGAGAATCGTCGTCTGCTCGGTATCACCGCCGTCGCCCTGCAACAATTCGCGCGCACGCGCAATCATGTACGTCGTATCGTAGGGCTTGCCAACGTATTCCGTGGCTCCTGTCTGAAGCCCGAGTATGCGGTCCTTGACGTCCGCTTCGGTGGAAAGCATCAGCACGGGAATGTCGGCAAGCGCCGGCGTGGCGCGCAGCTCGCGCAAAAAGGACACGCCGTCCTCGTCGGGCAGCACGACATCGAGCACAACCAGGCCGACCCGGTTTTGCGACAACATGGCGCGGGCCGATGCGATATCCGCGCAGGTCGAAACAGTAAACCCTGCATCCTCGAACGCATCGGTCAGGTCCATGCGCACCGTGAGGCTGTCATCGACGACGAGTATGGTGTTATTCATTCGTTCCCTCCATCGCTGCCTGTCTCACGACAGCTGCCAGATGGGCGCCGATTTCACCCAGCGGCAACGAACGCTCTGCCGCACCCAGCAGGACCGCTTCGCGCGGCATGCCGTACACAACGGAACTCGCTTCATCCTGCGCGATCGTGTATGCACCGGCACGCCGCATCGCCAACATGCCGGCCGCGCCATCCCGTCCCATCCCTGTCAACAGGCACGCTACGGCGTTTGCGCCATATTCGATGGCAAGCGATTCGAACAAGACATCAACCGATGGGCGGCAGGAATGGCGCTCCGCGTTCTTGCTCAACCGGATTTGCCCGGATTGCACCATCATGTGCCAACCTGAAGGCGCCATCACCACCCGGCCGGCAAGCTTGTCCACGGACAAGCCGTCCTTGGCATAACAGACGCGCCGCGCAGTCTGGCCATCCAGCCAGTCCGCAAACGCTTCCCCGAACAGTTCGCCAATATGCAGCACCAGCAGAATCGGCAATGCAAAATCGGCGGGCAGTCCACGCAGCACATCGACGATCGCGCCGGGGCCTCCGGTCGACGCGCCCATGCCGATCACTTCGAAACGGCGCGTGCTCCACGGTGCAACAGAGTATTCGCGCCCGGTGTGCACGCTTTGCCGATAACCGGCGAGACGTGCACGCGGATGCGTAATGACGGGAATGCGCGACACCAGCCTGACGGCGGAGATCAATTTGCGTTCCCATTGGGCGTCCGCCTCTTCGCCGCTTGGCTTGTCGAGCACGTCGACCGCACCGGCCGCGAGCGCATCGTACGTCTTGAACAGATCGCCACGATTGGTAGAGGACGAGACGATAAGGATAGGCGTGGGGCAATGTGCCATGATGAATTCGGTCGCGGACAATCCGGTCATCAATGGCATCATCATATCCATCGTAATGACGTGCGGCCGCAATGCCTGACACAGCTCGATCGCACGCTTGCCGTCTTCTGCCTCGCCGACCACCTCGAACTGCGGGTCTGCGGCGAGAACCTCGCACAAGTACTTCCGAATCGTCAGTGAATCTTCCACCACAAGAACACGAATGCGAGCGTTCATCGAACTGCCTCCGTCATCAACTGATCGATGCGCTGCAGCAATGCGCCCTGGTCGAACTCGCTTTTGACGATGTAGTCTTGCGCACCGACATCCCGGCCGCGCTGACGATGCGCATCCGACGCGAGCGAGGTGACGAGGATCGCCGGAATCTCACGCCACTCCGGATGCGCGCGGATCCGTTCGATAAAACTGAAACCATCCATGCCGGGCATTTCGACATCGACCAAAATGAGGCCATAACGTGTGTCGGCAAGCTTTTCCAGAGCTTCTTCTGCCGAAACGGCCAGTTGAACGGCATAACCTGCTGACTCGAGGATGCTGCGTTCCAGCATGCGCGTCGTCAGCGAATCGTCGACGACAAGAATCGGCAACTCCATGTCATCTTCCTCGCTTGCGGCAACAGCGCGCTGTGCCGCCAACACCAGATGCCGCGCGTCTAGCACCCACTGTGGATTGCCTTCGGCATTGATCGAGGCGCCGGACACGAAGGGAGCGGCAGGGGCAAGTACGGGCAAGGGGCGCACCACAATATTGACAGCACCAAGCAAGCGTTCCACGCCGATCGCCGCCATGCCGTCGCGTGCTTCGATCACTACTGCTAACGCGGCGCGACTCGTCCTGGCCATTGCGCTTTCGTTCGACAGCAAACGGGCCAGCTGCAAAAACGGTATGGCGCTGCCTTGATGAAGCACGGACTCGCCCTGCGGTGTACGCACGATCTCGGCCGGACCAATCCGCAAGGTCGCGCGTACCGCATCCATCGGAAGCGTGACAAGCGTACCGCCCGCTTCGACCCGCAAGCCATCCAATGACGAAATCAACAAAGGAACCGTCAGCGTCACGGAAGTACCCTTGCCGGCCTCCGTACGCAATGCCAGCTTGCCGTCCAGTCGCTCGGCCGCATCACGGACCACATCGAGGCCAACACCGCGACCGGCGACTTCCGACACGGTTTCCGCCGTGCTGATGCTGCCTTGCGTCAGTAGGCGCAGCAGCGCATCGTCATTCAACGCGCTCGCTTCCAAGCCGCGCTGCTGCGCGATGCGACGCACCGCCACAAGATCGATGCCGCCGCCATCGTCGCTGCAGATGAATTCGATCCAGCGGCCGCGTTGCGCGACATGGACCACAACGCGCCCTTCGGCAGGTTTGCCGGCGGCCTGTCTAGCAATCGGATCCTCAATTCCGTGCGTGACGGCATTGCGCACTACGTGCGATAAAGCGCCTTGTACGGCGCCGAGCACCTGCGCATCGAGACGAACATCGCCGCCGCGGCTTTCGAAAATCACCTTTTTCCCCTGCACCTGCGCCGCGTCGCGCACTGCCCTCTCGAGGGCGACAAACAGACTGTCGGCGGCAATCAGCCGCATTCTTTCAGCGGTGTCGCGCACCTGCATCAGTTCGCGTTCCAGTGCTTCGATGTCGGATGCCAGCGTGCGTTGCAGTTCACCAAGGTCCCCCGCGATTTGGTCCAGTGCCATACGCCAGGACGAACCTGCATCCTTTCCATGCAGGCGAGCGGCAGCAACATCATTACCGAGCGAATCGACCTTGGATCGCAGGGCCGAGGTTTTCCTGACGCGTTCGCGTAGAGGACCCAACCGCGCATGGGTCTCATCAAAACCGTCGAGCAGGGTGTCCATTTCGCCTACTTCTACGCGCACCGTTCGCAGAATATCTTCGTTTGCAGACGACCGCGAAGGATGCGCAGTAGTCCGTTCTTCCGCCGAAGCCATGACCGAAGTAGGAGCCGGAACAGCAAGCGAAGCGAGATGTTCTGCAATACAGTCGAGCTGCTTCAGCACCGCGTCGATCTGGGATTGCGTCGCGGGTTGGCCCGATTCGCGCAGAGGGGCCAGCGTGTCTTCGATTGCGTGCGCGCAGTTGCCGATGTCCGTCTGCTTGACGACCCGTGCTGCCCCCTTCAGCGTATGCGCCAGGCGCAACAGGCTCGCGACCGAATCGCCCGCCCCGCCTTTTTCCAGTTCGAGCGCACCGCGGTTGAGCTGATCGATCAGCTCCTGCGCCTCGATCCTGAAGTATTTATACGGGTCGCGTGCCATGCACTGTGTCCGTATTGCGTGATTGCACCAGCAGCAGCAATTCCTTCGACAATGCCGCCAGCTGCGACGAGGTCTGCAGCACTTGCGTAGAGCTTGCTTCATTTTCCTTCGTCGCTTGCGCCGCGCTCGTGATTGCGACGTTGACCTGTTCGACCGCCGACGACTGTTGTTTGGTGGATAGCTCGATCTCGCGTGCGGCCTCGGTCGTCGTCGCCACCATCTCGGCGATCTCCTTGAATGCCGAGAGTACTTCTTCAAACTGCCGGCTGCCTGCATCGACCGATTTGGATCCTGTTTCCGTCGTCATCACGGATGTATTGGCGGCACTGCGCACGTCGTCGATCAACGAACGGATTTCCTTCGTCGATCCCGTTACGCGGTCGGCCAGCTTGCGGATTTCGTCGGCAACAACGGCGAAACGCTTGCCTGCTTCGCCTGCTCCGGTGGCCTCGATGGTGGCATTGATGGCGAGAATATTGGTCTGCTCCGCCAGTTCCGAAACGATGTCCAGCACCGCGCCGATCTGCTGCGATTTCTTGCCAAGATCGAGCATGTGGCTGACAATCAGGTCGACCTGCTGGCGAATGCTGAGAATCGATGCATTCGCCTTGGCTACCGTATTGTCGCCAGCGCGCGCCGACTTCGTGGCCTGATCGGCAATCTGTGCGACGCGCTGCGCGCTTTCCGCAATCTGCCGCGAAGTGGCAAGCAATTCACTGATCGTGGTCGCGATCTCGTTCATCGCCGTCGCCTGCTCCTTGGCGCCCGTCGCCTGCTGGTTGGCGGTCGCCTGCAACTCCGCCGACGAGCTCTGTACCTGACTGACGGCAGAACCGATCTGGTGGCTCAGTGAACGGGTAAGAAGAATGCCGGTGACGGTCACAAACAGAAGGCAGATCAGCGTGCCCCAGATGATGGCGGCGTTCGCTCCTTCCGAAGCCGATCGCACCTCGTCGGCACGTTTCATTAACAGTTCGTTTTCTTCATTCATCATCTGCCCGGTGATCTGGGCGACGTTATCCATCAGTTTTTCTCCCTGACCCGATTTGATGTCGTTTGCTGCGGTTTGAAGTCCCGAGTGCCGACGCTGTTCGATATGGAGGTTCAACAGTGCCAGCCTCGCGTCAATGAGCGGCTCAAGAGCGTCGATGCGTTTCTGCTGATTTGGATTGTCGCTTGTTAGTTCACGAAGTGTCTTGATCTCGCTGCGGACCGATTCGATTCCTGGTTGATAAGAGTTCAGAAAGGATTCATCGCCGGTGATGATGAAACCGCGCTGCGATGTTTCTATATCGTTCATGTCGGCCACGATTTTCTGGATGTGATCCCGCACGGTTTGAGAATGGGCTACCCAGTGGCTCGTTTTCGTGATCGTTTCTATGCCGTGATACGCCACCGTGCCGATAGCGACCAGAAGTGCAAAAGCGACGGCAAAGCCCAGCGCTATCTTTCTTCCGAATGTCCACATGTCACTGCTCCTTCTTCATGTTGCCTGCTTGTACCCGCTGGCTGATTGATTCGACCATTGCATCCAGATCGATAATTCTTCTCGGCTTGTCACCCACGCGCACTGCTTGCGCGACATGCGCATGCGACGGCGCGCTTCCCTCCTGAATCACTTCAGCGTCCGACAAAGCGAGATGGCCTTCAAAACGATCGAAGGCCAGCCCGACCGGTATTTGCCCGGCGACCAGTACCATCCAGCGTGGCGGTGGTCCCGGCGGATAGCCCAGCAGAATGCGCAGGTCGTAAATGGGAATCAAGGTACCGCGAAAATTGGCAAGGCCGAGTAATTCCGGTACATCGCCAGGCAGCGCGGTTACCCGCTTGTCGGCATGCAGTCCGGCGACCTGAGCTAGGCGCAGCGCATAACCGTCACCGGCGAGGTCAATTGCGAGAAACGCCTGTGTCGCCCTCTCTTGCACCACGGGCAAGCGCGCAAAGCTCTCGTCGAATGCCTGACGCAGCGCTTTCGCGCGTCCTTCAATCGCCGTTTCCCGATTTGTCATTGCCGCCCTCCACAAGCAAGCAGTTCAGCATGGCAGAGCCTCAGTAATGCTTCGCGTCCGAAGCCGCCGCCAAACAACAGCAAGCGGGAAGCATCCTCTCTCTGTAGCAGATCGCTTGCGCGTTCAAGCTCCTGGCGTGCGATCTCGACCTCTCTCCCACGTCTCAACAGCAGGCCGAGATGCAGATGCGGCATCGCGAATCCCGGATCTAGATAAGACGCAGTCTTGTTGTGCTCGATCGCGGCCTCATTGTCGCCCGCCCCCTCGCAACACAGCGCCAGCACATACCAGGCGCCGGCATGAAGATCGTCCAGTTCAAGCAGGCTCCGGCATACCTTTTCCGCCGATTCGAGCTGCCCGCTATGGGCAAACAAGACAGCCTTCAGCAACAAGGTATCAGCATCGGCTTCCGCTTCGCTCGGCAATCTGCCCATTGCATCCAGCGCCTCGGCAAAACGCTCTTGCCGCAACAGGTCCAGCATGCCGTCCAGATTCCAGCGCATCTTCTCCGCCGCGACGTCAGCCGTCTGCGCCGATACCGGCATCAACTGCTGTATGCGCTCCGAGGAGCGCTGGATTGCATCCATCCAGGCTACCGCGCTACGCGGTATCGCGCCCACCGACAGCGGCAGCGCGGACGACGCGGTCGCGGGCAAGTAATATTCCGACGTCGTTTCGTCACCGGCCCGGCGGCGGTAGTAAAAAGTTTCATGTGAATGGCACAACTGGAAGTCATGCGACAAGCCACGCAAGGTTTCGGCATGCCCCAGAAAGAGATATCCACCAGGGGCCAGTGAATGCGCAATGTGTTCAATCAGTGCGCGCGCCTGCTCCGGCGAAAAATACATCATCATGTTGCGACAGAAAATGACGTCATAGGCTTCGGAACGCCAGAAATCTGAAGCACTGGCGGCCAAATTACGTTCCTCGAAATGCACGGCCTGCCGAATGCTGGTGTCGAGCACATATTCTCGGCCCTGACGCTGAAACCACTTGCGCCGTAGTTCGGCCGGTGTTTCACGCAAAGCCCATTCCGTGTACCGCCCCGCAGCCGCCTTTTCGAGCATGGCGGCGTTGATGTCCGCTGCGGTAATCTCGATGTTCCAGGATGCAGAAACGTTCGCTTCCCGCACCATGACCGCCAGCGAGTAAGCTTCTTCTCCCGATGCGCATCCCAGGGAAAGAATGGCAAGCTGCCCGCTCGCAGTGCGGGCAGCCAGACGCTCCGGAAGCACCACATCCGTGAAGGCACGAAATTGCTCGAAATGTCGGAAGAAGTATGTTTCCGGAACGGTCAGCAGTTGACCGAGAGCGCGCCACTCGGCGTAGGACGACGTTTCTTCCACTGTGCGCAAGTAGACATCGCAGGACTGCGCCCGTTTTTCCAGCCGCGCATGCAACAAGCCGGCAAGAAAATCGCGCTTGCCTTCATCGAAATACAAGCCAAGACGGCGTTCGATGATGTCGCGAAAGCGGTCGACTTCTTCGTTGGCAAGCGAGGGGCAGATCAAGACGGTGTCCTCGCGGCATGCAAGCTATCCCACCATGCGTCCGGCAGCAATCGCGCGGCGTTCAGCACCGTCAGCAGTTCGGCGTCAGCAGTGCCAATGGCCGATATGGCGTCACTGTTTGCGTCCTTCAGTAGAGGAGGCAGATCATGCAGAGAGGAGGCGGCGATAGGGTGAACGCCAAGCACCGAGCTCGCGGTCAGGGCCACCGGGCCGCGTACTGTCGAAACAGTGATGAAACGCGTGAAATCCGTATCCTCTTCCAGCAGAAAGGCCAGGGACAGGACGGGAGTGGGCATGCCTCTAATCAGGGATAGCCCCCTGATTGCCGACGAGGCATCGACCATCCGCTCGATCGGCAGCGGACGCATGGTTTCGACCACGTGCGTTACCGGCAACGCATAGAGGCGGGATTGCACGCGGAAGAGCAAGGCCGAAACTACATCCTCTTGTGCATCCTTCAATGTGTCCCCTTCATACGCATCTTTCATATGCGTTTTAGAGTTTCATCCGATACTCACTGTCGGACAAAGAGCCTGTATCGAGAGAATCTCGAAGCGAGATAGTGCAACCCGCGGAAGACGCTTTTAATAGGCAAGCTAAGCCCATTACTGCAATTTTGCTTTTTTATATCTTCAAAATTCCAGAATGTCAAAACTAAAGCAAATATATCTGTTGCACGCTTCTTAGACTGCCAAGCAGCGTTCCCACTAGGCGTGCGGAGCAAATAAAAAAGCCCGGAATCAATTGGACCGGGCTTTACAGAGCAAAGTTATTTCAGACACCATTAGCGCCTGGTGGAGAGCGAGTTCGCGGGCATGCTGCTGCGGTTGGCGTCCTGCCTCTCAACCAGACCGCCGGCTTGCTCGACTCACAAAAGAAAAAGCCCGCATCTGCGGGCTTTTAAAAATACTTGGCGGAGAGGGAGGGATTCGAACCCTCGGTACGCTTGCACGTACGCCTGATTTCGAGTCAGGTACATTCGACCACTCTGCCACCTCTCCTGATTCGGTCGCGTTCTTGCGGTACGAAGCCCGAGATTGTAGCAGAACATTTCCCTGAGCTCAAACCCCCATCAATTAAAGGACGGAACACGCCCGTTGCATCCTGTCCACCGCATCATCATCCTGTCATAAACGCTGAGTACCATGCGGCAAGTTTTCATTCGAGACCATCGATGACATTCGTCTCACTCAAGCCCTCCATTCCGCCCAGAATCACGCGTGTGAGGAACATGCGCAACAGCGGTATGCAGACGGCACGCCGTCTGAATGCCGATGCCATGCTCGCAACGGCAAACGACGGCGTACGCACTCTCGAAGCGGCAGCCAGCCGCGAAGACAACATGCTCGCCCAGCGCTTGCGTACTGTCATCGAAAACCGGCAACTGACTGCACTTTTCCAGCCCATCATCCAGATGCAAAGTGGCGAGATCATCGGCTATGAGGGCCTGATCCGCGGTCCGTCGGACAGCCCCTTGCACTCGCCTCTGAACCTGTTCAAGGTGGCGCGTAGCTGTGGTCTCAGCGTCGAGGTTGAGCATCTGTGTCGCCGCGTCACGCTGGAACGCTTTGCCGAACTGAAATTGCCTGGCAATCTATTTCTCAACGTGAGCCCGGAATGCCTGCTGCTGCAACCGCACAACCGCCACGGCGAGACGCTCGGCTACATTCATGAAGTCGGCATCGATCCGAAGCGGGTGATCATCGAGCTGACCGAAAGCCAGCCGACGTACGACTACGACTTGCTGCGCGCTGCCGTCACGCACTACCGCGCAATGGGCTTCCGCATTGCGATCGACGATCTGGGCGAAGGATTTTCCAGCCTACGCCTGTGGTCCGAACTGCGGCCAGAATACGTGAAGATCGACATGCACTTCGTGCAAGGCATCAATCAGGATGCGATCAAGCTGCAGTTCGTGCGTTCGATCCAGGAGATTGCGGAAAAATCGGGCACTGTCGTCATCGCCGAAGGCATCGAAACGGATGCCGAATTGCTGATGATCCGCGATCTCGGTGTCGCCTATGGCCAAGGCTACAAGATCGCGCGGCCGAATGCGAATCCCGCTACGGAACTGTCTGGCGATTTGCGCAATCTTCTGCGCCAGAACGGCGTGGCGGTCTACCCGCAGGAAGCGGGACGCGGCAAGGCGCTGACGGCGTTCAAGCTGCTGCGCGCAGTCAAGGCGGTGACGCCGGAGGTGCAGAACAATCGCATCTACGAAATGTTCAACAGCGACCCGACCTTGGAGGTGATTCCGGTCGTATCGGACGATGTGCCAATTGGCCTGATCACGCGCGCCAATCTGATCGACAATTTCGCACGCCCTTATCTGCGTGAACTGCACGGACGCAAATCCTGCACGCTGTTCATGGATGCGAATCCGCTGATCACCGACCGCAATACGCCGCTGCATGCGCTGAGTCAGATCATCGTCGACGCCGACCGCCACCATCTATTCAACGGGTTCATCATCACCGATGCCGGCAAGTATCTCGGCATGGGCAATGCGCACGACCTGATGCGCGAAATCACGCAGATGCAGATCAGCGCCGCGCGCTATGCAAATCCACTGACGCTACTGCCAGGTAACGTACCGATCGATGAGCACATCGACCGCCTGCTTGAAAACGGCGCACGCTTTGCCACCTGCTACATCGATCTGGATCACTTCAAGCCCTACAACGATGTCTATGGCTATCGCAGGGGCGATGACATTCTGCGCCTGACCGCGAAGCTGCTGACCGATCATTGCGATCCACAGCGCGACTTCGTCGGCCATATCGGTGGCGATGATTTCATCGTGCTGTTCCAGAGCGAAGACTGGGAGCAGCGCTGCCAGCGCATCATTGAAAACTTTGCCGATGCAGTGCCGGACTTCTACAACGAAGACGACCGGGCGCGAGGCGGTTACGTCAGCGAAGACCGGCGCGGCAACAAGGTATTCCATCCGCTGGTCGCAATGTCACTGGGTGTGGTGAAAGTCGGTCCGGGGCAATACGGTTCACATCACCAGATTTCGGCAGCAGCGGCCGAAGCGAAAAAGCAGTCGAAAAAAATCCCTGGAAACAGTCTGTTCATCGACCGCCGCCAGGGACCTGCATCTGCCGATACGATGCCGCAGAAACACGGCAACGCTTGAGCGCGTACCGCGCTTCCCGTTTCGTCCTTACTTCACCTCAGTCTTCAGAATCGCGACGCCGCCCATGTAGGGACGCAGCACTTCCGGAACCACCACGCTGCCGTCGGCCTGCTGATAATTTTCCAGCACTGCCACCAGCGTACGGCCGACCGCCAGACCCGAGCCGTTCAGCGTGTGCACCAGTTCCGGCTTGCCTTGCGCATTGCGGAAGCGTGCCTGCATGCGGCGCGCCTGGAAAGCTTCGCAATTCGACACAGAGGAAATCTCGCGGTACGTATTCTGTGCCGGCAGCCACACTTCGATGTCATAGGTCTTGGCAGCGCCGAAACCCATGTCGCCGGTGCACAGCGTGATCACGCGATACGGCAGACCGAGCTTCTTCAGGATGTTCTCGGCGTGCGCGCACATTTCTTCCAGCGCTTCATAGGATTTTTCCGGATGCACCACTTGCACCATCTCCACCTTGTCGAACTGGTGCTGGCGAATCATCCCACGCGTGTCGCGGCCATAGCTGCCGGCCTCGGAGCGGAAGCATGGCGAGTGCGCGGTCAATTTCATCGGCAGCGCATCGGCCGACAGGATTTCGTCGCGCACGATATTGGTCAGTGAAACCTCCGCGGTAGGAATCAGGTACAGCGACTCGCCCTCGCCTTCCTGTCCGCCCTTCTTCGCAGCAAACAGGTCCGCCTCGAACTTCGGCAGCTGGCCGGTACCGCGCAGCGAATCCGCATTGACGATGTAAGGCGTGTAACACTCGGTGTAGCCGTGTTCGGCGGTGTGCGTATCGAGCATGAATTGCGCGAGCGCGCGATGCAGGCGCGCGATGCCGCCCTTCATTACCGCAAAACGCGAGCCGGTAATTTTCGCCGCAACATCGAAGTCCAAGCCAAGCGGTGCGCCAACGTCGACGTGATCCTTGACCTCAAAATCGAATGCGCGTGGCGTGCCGACCTTGCGCACCTCGACGTTGTCCGTCTCGTCCTTGCCGACCGGCACCGACTCGTGAGGCACGTTCGGAATTGCCAGCATGAATTCGCTGATGCGGTTCTGCACGACGTCCAGCTGCGTAGCGGAGTTTTTCAGTTCATCGCCGAGTCCAGCCACTTCGGCCATCACGGCCGACGTATCCTCGCCTTTGCCCTTCATCATGCCGATCTGCTTGGACAAGGTATTGCGCTTGTTCTGCAGTTCCTCGGTCAGGGATTGGATCCGCTTGCGCTCCGCTTCCAGTGCATTGAAGGCGGCGACGTCGAGCTGGAATTTGCGGCCGGCCAGACGGGCTGCAACGCTGTCGATGTCTTTGCGTAGGAGTTGGATGTCGATCATGGCAATGGCGGAATGTAGGAAAGTGCGAAATCGCAAAACCGCAATTGTACCAAGAGCACATAAGCAAAGGCCTTGTACGGCGCAGCTTAATTCATCGCCCCGGCGACGTACTGGCGGCTATTTCTGCTTCTTGCGCGCTTCGCGGTCCAGCTGGCGCAGGTAGTCCAGCTTCTCGCCGATCTTCCCTTCCAACCCGCGCGGCGTCGGCTCGTACCAATGCGGTTCGGCCATGCCTTCTGGTAGATAAGTTTCCCCGGCGGCATAGGCGTCGGGCTCATCGTGCGCGTAGCGGTACAACTTGCCGTAGCCGAGTTCCTTCATCAGCTTGGTCGGTGCATTGCGCAAGTGCTCGGGCACCGGTCGCGACTTGTCCTTGGAGACGAAAGCGCGCGCGGCGTTGTAGGCCTTGTAGCCGGCATTGCTCTTCGGCGCGATCGCCAGATAGATTACCGCCTGTCCCAGTGCCAGTTCACCTTCCGGCGAGCCAAGACGCTCATAGGTGGCGGCTGCTTCGTTCACCATCGTCATGGCGCGCGGATCGGCCAGGCCGATGTCTTCCCATGCCATGCGTACGATGCGGCGTGCCAGATAGCGCGGATCGGCGCCGCCATCCAGCATGCGGCAGAACCAGTACAAAGCCGCGTCGGGATTCGACCCGCGCACCGACTTGTGCAACGCCGAGATCTGGTCATAGAACGCATCGCCGCCCTTGTCGAAACGGCGCAGCGCATCGCCAAGGCAGGCTTTCAGAATGTCGAGATCGATTTCGTTCTGCTTCTTTGCACGTGCCGCCCGCGCGACGATTTCGAGATTATTCAGCAGCTTGCGGCCGTCGCCATCGGCGCTGGCAATCAGAATCGCCTTCGCTTCATCGGTGAAGCTCAAGCCTTCCAGCGCCGTCGCCAGCGCACGATCGATCATCGTGCCGAGGTCTTCGTCGGTGAGCGACTTCAGCACATAGACCGCCGCACGCGACAACAACGCGCTGTTGACTTCAAAGGACGGATTCTCCGTCGTCGCGCCGATAAAGGTAAACAAGCCGCTTTCCACATGCGGCAGGAAGGCGTCCTGCTGGCTCTTGTTGAAGCGATGTACTTCGTCGACGAACAGGATAGTGCGGCGCCCCATTGCCTTGCGCGACAACTCGGCACGTTCGACTGCTTCGCGGATGTCTTTTACGCCGGACAGCACGGCGGAGAGTGCAATGAAATCGGCGTGGAAGCTGTCCGCCATCAGGCGCGCCAGCGTGGTCTTGCCGACGCCTGGCGGTCCCCACAGGATCATCGAATGCGGCTCGCCCGATTCGAAGGCCACCCGCAACGGCTTGCCGGGGCCAAGAATATGTTGCTGCCCGATCACCTCATCGATGGTAGTTGGGCGCAGCCTTTCGGCGAGAGGAATGGAACTCATAGGCGAGTCTGTGAGCCTTGCAAAAATGGCGACGCCACCACTAAGCGGTGGTGGCGTCTCGATCTATCAAACACATGCGCCCTTCAGGCGCGCAAGCTTTATTCGAACACGTCGGCGCCCTTCGGCACCACAAACTTGAACTGGCTGGCGGGCATCGCCGGGTTCTTCTCGAACTTGGTGAATTTCAACAGCGAGACCTGGCCGAAGGAATCGCGCAATTCCATCGCCGCCGGTACACCGTCGCGCATGCCGATGCCGATATGTTCGAAGGTCGTGTCCTTCGCTTTCGGCGTAGCTTCCAGCCATTCCATACCATCCTTGGTGCCGGCTTCCTTCAGCGTGAAGTTCTTGTCCAGATCATTGCTGCCGAAGAGGATGGCGGCAGGCGAGGAACCCAGCGCATCGCCCAGCTTCTTGACGGTCACCTGGTTCAGGTCCTTGTCGTAGATGTAGAGTTTTTCGCCGTCGGCCTGTAGTACCTGTTCATACGGTTTCTGGTAAGTCCAGATGAATTTGCCAGGACGCGCGAAAACAAAAGTGCCGGTTGATTCGTTCGATATCTTGGCCGTGCCGCTGTCTACCTTCACCAGGCGCTGTGAAAATTCGCCACGAGCGGACTTGGTCGACGATACGAAGGACTTGAATTGGTCCAGCGCAGCCGCATGTGCCTGCGCGGCAAACACGAGAGCGCCGATCAGCAGCGCGGAGGCACACAGCAGCACACGCTTGTCGATGCCTTTTTTTGCCTGCGCCTGTTTCGATTGTTGATTCATGGATTCCTTTATTCGAGTGTTTGCCCGCCGATTCATTCGCCCGAATTCCCGGCCGGCACCAGGATTTCGCGATTACCGTTCGATTGCATCGTCGACACCAAACCGCTCTGCTCCATCTGCTCCAGCAATCTCGCTGCGCGGTTGTAGCCAATGCGCAGATGACGCTGCACCAGCGAGATCGATGCGCGACGATTCTTCAAGACCACCGCAACCGCCTGATCGTACAAGGCATCGCCCTCTCCGCCACCTGTTGCACCGTCCAGCGCCAGGCCACCTTCGCCTTCCGCCACACCACCTTCGAGGATGCCCTCGATGTAGTTCGGCTCGCCCTGCGACTTCAGGTAATCAACCACACGGTGCACCTCGTCATCTGACACAAACGCACCATGCACGCG
>DATAHI010000281.1:0-7541 GCA_036263255.1 Oxalicibacterium sp.
CTGCTTGCGTTGCAGGTTTTCCTGGCTGCCGCACAGGTCGCACGGAATGATCGGGAATTCCTTGACCTCGGCGTAGCGGGTGAGGTCGGCTTCCTTCACATACGCGAGCGGACGGATCACGATCTGCTTGCCGTCGTCGGACTGCAGCTTGGGCGGCATGCCCTTGAGTTTGCCGCCGAAGAACATGTTCAGGAAAAAGGTTTCCATGATGTCGTCGCGATGATGGCCGAGCGCGATCTTGTTGCAGCCGAGCTCGTCCGCCACGCGATACAGGATGCCGCGGCGCAACCGTGAACACAGCGAGCATGTTGTCTTGCCCTCCGGGATCAGGCGCTTGACGATGCTGTAGGTATCCTGGTTCTCGATGTGGAACGGGATGCCGAGCTCTTTCAGATAGGCCGGCAATACGTGCTCTGGGAAATTCGGCTGCTTCTGGTCCAAGTTGACCGCGATGATGTCGAAGTGAATCGGCGCGCGTTCGCGCAGCGTCATCAGGATGTCGAGCAGCGCGTAGCTATCCTTGCCGCCGGACAGGCACACCATCACCTTGTCGCCGTCCTCGATCATGTTGAAGTCGCCGATCGCCTGGCCAACCAGGCGACACAGGCGTTTGTGCAGCTTGTTGTTTTCGTATGCGGTTTTTTCGAGTTGCTTTGCGCTCGGCGCACTCTGGATTGCGGTATCGGACATGTCAGTCCCCCTTGATGCGGAACACTTCGACGCCGACCGAACGGCAGTCGGGATAGACGTCGGGCTTTTCGGTGGAGACGCGCGCAGCGCGCACCTTCGGATGCGCGAGCATGGCCTTGATCACGTCATCGCATAGCGTCTCCTGCAGATGAATGTGGCCTTCTGCCATGCGCTTGGCGATGGTGGAGCGCATGAAATCGTAGTCGACGACCTCATCGAGCGAATCGTGGGTCGGTGTCGAGTCCGATAGCGGAATGAAGAGGTCGACGTTGATCAGCACGCGCTGCTCGCCTTTCTTCTCGAAATCATGCACTCCGATGTTGATCTGCACTTCGTAGTCGCGCAGGAAGAGACGGCGGCAATCAGCCAGGCTGGGATGGAACAGGAAGGAATTCATAAGTAAGCGATTAGGCGACGAACATCACGTCGCGCTGCAGAGGAATCAAATGCTGGCCGCCATCGACCAACAGTGTGGTGCCGGTGATGGCCGGCGCTTCGGCAACGAAGCAGACAGCCGCGGCGATATCGTCCGGCGTGCTGGAGCGGCCCAGCGGAGTGTGTGTATGGGCCTGGGCAAAACCGGTTTCACTCTGTGCGCCGGACACCAGCGTGATGCCGGGTGCGATGCCGGCCACACGCACTTTTGGCGCCAGCGCCTGCGCCAGCATCGTGGTGGCACTGTGCAATGCGGCCTTCGACAAAGTGTAGGACAGGAAATCCGGATTCAGATTGAACAGTTTCTGGTCAAGCAGGTTGACGACGACCGCCTGCGCGCCATCCGGCGTGGCGGCATGCAGTGCTTGCGCGAGCAGGATGGGCGCCATCACGTTGGTGTGCATGTGCGCATCGAGCGCCGCTTGCGAGAAATCGGCCGCGCTGTCGTACTCGAACAGCGACGCGTTGTTGACCACGCAGGAAATCGGTCCGAGCGCTGCAGACGCACGGCGGATCAGCGAGCGCACCGCAGTTTCGTTCGCGAGATCGCAAGTCAGCGCAACCGCGCGCTGGCCGGCGGCTTCGATCTGTGCGACGGTTTCCTGCGCTTCGTTAGCGGAATGTCGGTAGTGGATCACCACGTCCCAGCCGCGCTGCGCGAGCGCGAGCGCGATCACGCGGCCGATGCGCCTGGCGGCGCCGGTCACGAGTGCGGTCTTTCTCGCAGCTGAGGTGGATGAAGACATGATCCTTGGGGTTTCCGTCATTTTTCAGAGAGGGCCGCATGTACAATACGCGCCATGCAACTGCACCTGCCTGAACCTTCCGCCGACGCGCTGGACGCGTCGCACGCATTGAGCCGACTGATTGCCGACGATATTGCCCGTCACGGCGGCTGGATCAGTTTTGCGCGCTACATGGAACTCGCGCTGTACGCACCTGATCTCGGATACTACAGCGGCGGCGCGGCCAAGTTGGGCAAAGACGGTGATTTTACAACCGCGCCCGAAATGACGGCACTTTTCGGCGAAACACTGGCGCATGCGATCGGCGAATTGCTGCAGCAAAGCGCGCCACACATCCTCGAATTCGGCGCAGGCACCGGCAAACTGGCTGCGGACATCCTGAGCGAGTGCGCTGCGGCCGGCATCATGGTGGAAAGTTATTCGATCGTCGAACTGTCTGGCGAATTGCGCGCGCGGCAGCAGCAATTGCTGGCCGATTTTCCCCAAGTGAAATGGCTGGACGCAATGCCGGCCGCATTTTCCGGCGTGGCTATCGGCAATGAAGTGTTGGACGCGATGCCCGTGTCGCTCGTTGTAAAGACGACGGACGGCTGGCAGGAACGCGGCGTGGTCTGCAACGATGGCGTGTTCTCCTTCGAGGACAGGGCTTGCGATCCGACGCTCATCGAGCAGATACCGGAAGCCGATGCGCTGCCGCCCGGCTATGTGACCGAAGTGCATCCGATCGCAACCGGTTTCTTGAAGTCGCTGGCCGCTATGCTGGTTGCAGGCGTTGAACAGGGCGGTAAAGGCGGTGCGGCGCTGCTGATCGACTACGGCTTTCCTGCCGGCGAATACTATCTGGACCAGCGCAGCGCAGGCACCTTGATGTGCCATTACCGCCATCATTCGCACGATGATCCCTTCTATCTTCCCGGCTTGCAGGACATCACCGCGCACGTGGACTTCACTGCCATGGCTTATGCCGCGGTACGCAATGGCCTGGAGATGGTCGGTTACATGAGCCAGGCGGGTTTCCTGTTGGCCGCAGGGCTTGCGAATCGCTTGTTGCAGACATCGCCGAGCGATCATCGACAGTACCTGCCGAAAACCAATGCAGTGCAGAAGCTCACATCGCCGGCGGAGATGGGCGAGTTATTCAAGGTGCTGGTCGTGGGCAAAGGCGTGGAACTGCCCGACCACTTCAATCGCGCAGACCAGAGCCACCGGCTGTAAAGCTGCCGATGTTGCGCTGGTTTCTTGTCATTTTTCTCGCACTGATCGTATTGCCTGCTGCCTTGCCCTGGTTGGAAAAGTTCGGTATCGGCCGCTTGCCGGGCGATTTGCGCTTCCGACTGTTCGGCAGAAACATCATCCTGCCTTTCGCTTCAACTTTGCTGCTCGGCGCGCTGGCTGTCCTGCTCATTCGCATCCGGTAAGCGGTTGCTTGATTTCCGGGAAATTGCCGTCATGTTGACGGCAGTTACGTATAAATCAGGGGGTAAACCTGACGGAATGCGCGGTTTTTGCCTGAAAAGGCGACATGCAAATGGTATGATGCCTGTCCGATTAACAACAGGACGCGCGGGTAACCGTGGGTTCCCTTTGAGTGGACATAATCATCATCCTTGGCTTGATCCTGATTAACGGGGTCTTCGCCATGTCTGAAATTGCAATCGTTACTTCCAAACGCATCCGCCTGCAGAAGCTTTACGAAAACGGCAGCCGCGGCGCTGAAGCTGCGCTCAACTTATCCGACAACCCCAGCCGTTTTCTTTCCACCATCCAGGTCGGCATCACGCTGATCGGCATTTTCAACGGTGCGTTCGGCGAAGCGTCGCTGGTCGATCGTCTGACGCCTCAGATTGCATCCGTTGCGCTGCTGGGCGCTTACGCCCATGAAGTTGCGCTCGCGATCGTGGTCGTCGGCATCACGTTCAGCTCGCTAATCCTCGGCGAACTGGTCCCCAAACGTGTTGCCATGCAGTATCCGGAGGTTGTAGCTTCGCTGATATCCGCGCCGATGCTGTGGCTGTCGCGCATGATGGGCCCGTTCGTCAAAATCCTGACCGTAACTACTGAATTCATCCTGCGCATTCTGGGCATGCATCACAAGAAGGACGATGCGGTGACCGAGGAAGAAATTACCGGCCTGATCCGCGAAGGCACCGATGCCGGCCTGTTCGAGAAGACCGAGCATGACATCGTCTCGCGCGCGCTGCGTCTGGACGACCAGCGAGTGGCGGCTCTGATGACACCGCGCATGGACGTGCATTACATCGATATCGAAGATCCGATCGAAGAGAACCTGACCAAGATCGCCGACAGCTCGTACAGCCGCTTCCCGGTGTGCAAGGGCGACATGTCGCACATCATCGGCGTGGTGCACGCCGGCAGCCTGTTCGACCAGGCGATTCACGGCAAGGCCATCTCTGCTGTCGATATCGAGGCAGCGGCGCGTCCGCCGCTGTTCGTTCCCGAGACGATCAGCGCAATGCAACTGCTGGAAACGCTGAAGAAGAACCGCGCGGAAATGGCGCTGGTCATCGACGAATACGGCGAGATCGAAGGTGTCGTCACGCTGAGCGACGTGTTGGGTGCGCTGGTCGGCGATGTCTCGGTGATCGACGAGCATCACGAGGAAGACGGCGTGCGCCGCGACGACGGATCGTGGTTGCTGGATGGCGGCATGTCCTTCGACCGTTTCCGCGAATTGCTAGACGCCGAGGTGCGCTTTCCGGAAGAAGCGTCTGGCACTTATCACACGCTGGCGGGATTCGTGATGACTTTCCTCGGCCATATTCCGCAGATGTCGGATCACTTCGAGTGGGAGGGATATCGCTTCGAGGTGATCGATATGGACCGCAACCGCATCGATCGCTTGCTGGTGAAGAAACTTGATCCCTTGCCGGAACCAGCGGCTGAAGAGGAAGACGGCTGATTCGAGCCGTTCCGAAAAAAACCGGCTTCGGCCGGTTTTTTATTTGCCGGCAGTATGCATGGCGTCTTCTGTGCCGAAAAACATACCATTTATCCGGCAAACGATTGTGAATGGCTGGCAAAACCAATAAGATTGCGAAATTTTCCGCCAAGCATCATTTCACGGCGGTCATCCAGCGACCCCGCCGACGCGTCGCTGTGGCTGGGATGCGGTAGATGTCGGTACTTTTGAGCGACTCTACATGCACAGCAATGGCCAACAGCGTGCCGTAAGGGAAACGGAGTTTGCGTCGAGCGAAGACGAACTCGACGGAGCGCCGGCTTCCTCCTATCTCGAACGCAGAAAGATTCAGCTGAAGCAGATCCTGCGACAGCTGGACGCCGGCGACGAAAGCTGGAACCGGCGCGTCAAACCGCTGGGGCTGACCAGTATCTACGGCGTGCTGTATCTGCTCGCAATGGCTGTTCTGCATGCGCAGGGTTTGATCGACGTCCTGGTATTGAAGGCAGCGATCACGCTGGTGTCGATCCTTGCCGCCGTTTTCTACGCCTTTTTCGGTTTCCGCTGGAACCGCCGCTTCAAGGACAGAAGCCTGCGCCTGCCGGTCACGCTGAGTCTGATCGGCATGATGCTCCTTTTGCTGTATCTATCGCCGCCAACCCAGATTCTTTTCCTGCCTTTCCTGTTTCTGTTGATGGCCTTTGCCATTCACAGGGTGCCGCCTTTCACCATATTGATGATGTCGGTCGGCACGCTGGCCGGCTACGCGCTTGTCGTCCTGCTGCACCGCTCGCACGGTCTGCCCGAAACGACGCTGCAGCGCGAACAGGTGCAGTTGCTCGTGCTGACGCTGACACTACCGGGATTCACGGTGCTCGCGAGCCGCGTGCAGCATTTGCACAATGCCTTGTTCAAGGCAACCCGGAGGATCAGGGACGTCGAAGAAGACGCTCGCCGGGACGTGCTGCTCGGCTGTTTCAATCGGCGCTATATCGTGGCTGCAATTGAGCAGGAAAAGCGTCTTGCCGATCAAAGCGGCGCTTCCTTGTGCCTGGCGGTGATGGATCTGGATCATTTCAAGCGCATCAACGACGAGGCGGGGCATCTCGGCGGGGACGAGGTATTGCGCTCGTTTGCACGCATCGTGCAGGGCAATATCCGCGAACACGATATTTTCGGCCGCTATGGAGGCGAGGAGTTTCTGCTGATTCTGCCGCACACGGGCTTGCTGGCCGCGTCGAACGTGAGCGAACGTATACGCGAACAAGTCGAGCACTTCCATTGGGAAGGCAAGCTGCGCAATCGCGTTACGGTGTCCATCGGCCTGAGTCAATACATTCCGGGCGAGTCGGTGCTCGATTTGTTTGCGCGTACCGATACCGCGATGTACAGGGCGAAGCAGGGCGGTCGCAATCAAGTGGTGGTAGAAGAGCCGGCCGCGGATCAACCGGACTACGCTGCGACGCGTTAGCCTTGATGCCGGCGTCCTTCCCGGCAGATCGGCTTATCGGCTCAAAACACGCTCCACCAGTTCTGGTGGCCGCGCAATGATGCCGCGCCCATTGTAGGTAACGATCGGTCTTTGCAGCAGAATGGGATGGGTAACGAGTGCGTCGAGCAGCGCTTCGTCGTCGGCCTGCTTCAAATTCAGCTGCACGTATGCATCTTCACCGTCGCGCACCATGTCGCGCACTGTTACCGGCCCTTCACATTGCAGCATCTGATGCAATGCCCGCAACTCCGACTGGGTCGGCGGCGTCTTCTGATAATCCACAATGTTGAGATCGATCGCGTGCTCTGCGGCGAATTGCTGCACGCGCTCAAGTGCGCCGCGCGATTTGGAGCAGCGGGGATTGTGATAGATCGTGATCATGTCTGTGATTTGTGCCCGAGAAGCGGTCATTATGCCGTTTGCCAGTGCCTGGTGCATTGCTTCGTCGGCCTGCTTGCGTTACTTTCTAACCTGCATGTTCTTCAGACGCCCTGCGGATAAATTCCTTCGCAGCCGTTGTCTACTTTTTTTGATATCCAGTGATGCCGATGTCTGATTCTCCCGATAACAAGATCCCGACTGAAGCCCCGGCGACGGTTTCCACCGATGCATCGGATTCGCTGCAATCGATGACACAGCAAAGCGAGGCGCCGCCGATGCGGCGCCAACAGCAAGCCGACATCGAGCGCAATCGGCCGCCGGCCTATCAAATGCCGGACGACACGCCTTGGAAACAGACTTGGCGCATTCTGTCCGCGCGCTTTCGCAGCCTATCGGACCAGGCCGGACGCCGGCTGACGCAACGCACCCTGAAGATCGGCATATCGGCACGCATCTTTCACCCGGAGGCAGGCGCCAAGGGATTGCAAGCCAAGACATTGCAATATCTGGAAGAATCGATTGCGCAATGGGTGATGTCGCGCGATGTGCTGGTGCTGATGATCCCGACCGTCAACACGACCAGCATGCTGCACCCCAGCAAGATTCGGCTGCGCGATTATGCCAAGCATCTGGACGGTCTTGTGCTGCAAGGCGGAGCAGACGTCGCACCCCAGACGTATTCGCAGACGCCGACGCGTCCCGAATGGAGCGGCGACAGTTCGCGGGATATGTACGAACTAGAACTGCTGCATGAATTCATCGAAGCCGGCAAGCCGGTGCTCGGCATTTGCCGCGGATGCCAATTGATCAACGTGGCTTTTGGCGGCACCCTGTATCAGGACATCGTGACCGACGTGCCGACTGCGATGCCGCATGT
>DATAHI010000282.1:0-2910 GCA_036263255.1 Oxalicibacterium sp.
CTCCCCTGTCTTTGTCTTGTTATCCGCACACGGTCGCCATGGAATGGCTTGCTGCGTTGGGTATCTCTTTATCAAAGCCTACCTGGTTACGCGTCGTCTGCACTGAAACAAGGACGCACCTGGCGTGACCACACATCGCCCTCTTCGATATCGAAGACAATCTGCCGATGCCCCACACCGAACAGACTTTCGGACACGACGTGGATGCCATGTGCATGCAGCATTTCCCGCGCCGCTTCGCCATTGCGGCGTCCGACGTCGGCAATACACGACATATGCTGTGCCGGAAACATGTTGCCGCCGCCAAACACCTTGGCATGACACTGTGCCGGCGCAATCTCGAAACGCTCCAATTCGCGCAACATCAGCTGCAATGCTTCGTCGCCGTATCGCGCATCCAGCTCCACATGAGTGTCATGCAGGGTCCCCGCACGTGTGGCCAGCACGAAATGCGACATCGCACCGATGCGCCGCTCCGGATTCCATAAGGTGACCGAGACGCACGAACCAAGCAGCGTACATACCCGATGCGATGCGTCGCCGACGAAATATTCGCCGGGCTGCAGAAACCTGTCGGTCTGCCTGCCGAGCAATCGCATCGATTCCGTATCGAAGCCGCTTAAGTAAACCATCAGGGCTTGCGATAGACGGACGGCGCCACCTGCTGCACGGCCGTCGTGAGGTCGTTCAGGCTTTCGGAATGCCCGACCAGGAAATATCCGCCGGGCTTCAGCTGCGCCAGTACGCGCGCGACGACCTTCTGCTTGGTGTCGGCATTGAAGTAGATCATCACATTGCGCAGGAAGATCACATCGAAGCTGCCCAGCTGAGGCAAGTCGGCGTTCAGGTTGACCTGCGTGAAATTGACGCGGCTGCGCAGCTTCCGGTCGACCAGCAGCGTGCCCTCCTGCTCGCCATACCCCTTCAGACAAAAGCGCTTCAGGTAATCCGGCGGCACGTGCCGCGCGCGCTCCATCGGATAATGGCCGGTGCGCGCGCGTTGCAGCACACGCGAACTGATGTCCGATCCCATCACGTCCCATGGCCCGTCGCCCAAACAATCCGCCAGTACCATCGCGATGCTGTAGCACTCCTCGCCAGTAGAACTGGCCGCGCTCCATACCCTGAACGACTGCTTCCCAGATGCTGCTTGCAAAGCCAGTTTGCGCAGCAGATCGAAATGCTTGGGCTCGCGGAAGAAATAGGTTTCGTTTGTCGTCAGCAGATCGATTGCGGTCTGTACTTCCCCGGCAACCTTGCCGCTGCTGAGCAGCGCGAAATAGTCCGCATAGTTGTCCAGGTTGTGCGCCTGCAGGCGTTTCGACAGACGGCCGCACACCATCGCTTTCTTCGCAGACGACAGGTTGATGCCAGCCGCATCGTAAATGAAACGCTGGAAACGGCTGAATTCGGCATCGGTGATCGCAGTCGTGCTCATGGTCTCGCTAACCAAGTAAATTTTGTATCGTCAAATCGACTGCATAGCGTCGGCCTCGGCTCTTTCAATCGGATTTGGTGTACCGATGCCGCGTTCCTGTACCAGGCTAATCCGCCTCATCTCGATGCATTCGGCCGAGATCGCGCTATGGCACGTCAGGCAACTTAATAAGCGGCTTCGCCCTGGGTCTCAGACGCCAGCGAAGCAATGCCGCCGAGCTCCTCGAGCGATAGCACATGGTTGACGTCCAGCAGGATCACGAAGCGCGATTTCACCTTGCCCATGCCCTGGATGAAATCGCTGCGGATGCGGGCACCGAATGTCGGCGGCGGCTCAATGTCTTCCGCCGCGATCTCGAGAACCTCGCTCACCGCGTCGACCACCACACCGGTCACTTGTCGATCGTCGCCCGATTGGATTTCCACGATCACGATGCAGCTGCGCTTGGTAATTTCACTGGGCGGCTGCCCGAAACGCGCACGCAGATCCACTACCGGCACCACCGCGCCGCGCAGGTTGATGACCCCGCGCACGCTAGGCGGCATCATCGGCACTTCCGTCAGCGCGTGGTACTCGATGATTTCCTTGATCGCCAAGATGCCGATCGCAAACATCTCGCCGCCCAGCATGAATGTCAGATACTGGGCCGGTTCCCCCATCGGTGAACCCGTATTGCGTTGTTGCTGAGCCGATGTATTCATGGGACCGCCTCTTCAGAAACGGGAAAAATGCGATTCGTCCACCAATACATCTACACCGGATGCCGTCGCGCCCGCCATGTGCGGCGTCGGCATCATACGTTTGCCGCCGGCCGGCTTGCGCGGTGCGGGCAGCTTGCCCTGCATTCTGTCCGCGGACACCAATCCATCGCTGGCCGATACTCTGAAGAACGCCATGGTCTGCTGCAATTGTTCGGCCTGGCTGCTCATCTCTTCCGCAGTCGCCGCCAACTCTTCCGAGCTTGACGCGTTCTGCTGCGTGGTCTGGCTCAGCTGCGTCACAGCCGAATTGATCTGGCCGACGCCGGACGACTGTTCCTCGGACGCCGCGGTGATTTCCTGCACCAGATCCGACGTGCGCTTGATATTTGGCACGATCGCATCCAGCAATGTGCCGGCGCGCTCTGCCAGATCGACGCTGGAGCTTGCCACCATGCTGATTTCCTGCGCGGGGACTTGGCTGCGCTCAGCCAGCTTCCTGACTTCAGCCGCAACCACGGCAAACCCTTTGCCATGCTCCCCGGCACGCGCCGCCTCGATCGCAGCATTCAATGCGAGCAGGTTCGTCTGGTATGCGATGTCGTCGATGATGCCGATCTTCTGCGCAATCTGCTTCATCGCTTCGGCCGTCGCCCGCACGGACTCGCCGCCCTGCTGGGCCTCGGTCGAGGCCTTCGACGCGATGGCGTTCGTGACCTTCGCGTTATCGCTGTTCTGCGCGATGGATGCCGTCATCTCTTCAATGGAGGCGCT
>DATAHI010000283.1:0-13777 GCA_036263255.1 Oxalicibacterium sp.
CTTGTACCGGCGGCCGAGTGATGCGGCTCGCCATCCGCCACGAGACGGTGTATCGCTATACGGCGCCGCTGACCTATACGATCCAGCAGCTGCGCCTGACACCTCGAGCCGACTCGCATCAACAAGCCGTCGTCTGGAACATCGATACGGCCGGACGCCGCCATCTGTTCACCGACGCCTTTGGCAACCTGTGTCACATGCTGACCATCACCGGCAGCCACGATACGGTGCGCATCGTTGCCGAAGGCGAGGTCGAAGTTGCCGCGCTCGACCGCGGCCGGCTGATCGAACAGGGCGGACTGTCGCCGTTGGTATTCACGACAAGCACCAGGCTGACCGAAGCGGGAGAGGCGGTGATCGCCTTCGCTTCCGCTCATCTGCAAGGGGCCGACAGTACGGCACTGCTCGACCTCGCGCACGCGATCCGCGGCAAGGTTGCCTATCAGAGCGGCGCGACCGGCGTGGCCAGCACCGCAGGAGAAGCGCTGCAACTCGGTTGCGGCGTGTGCCAAGATCACGCACATCTGTTTCTCGCCTGCTGCCGGGCACACGGCATTCCCGCGCGCTATGTTTCCGGCTATATCGACGCCGGCGGTACCGGCGAAGCGGAAAGTCATGCATGGGTCGATGCGTGGGTAGAGGAAAAGGATTTTGCAGGCTGGGTCAGCATTGACGTGACCCACGCACAGTACGCCGGCGAGGCACATTGCCGGCTAGCGGTCGCGCGCGACTATGATTCGGCGGCGCCGATCAGCGGCATCCGGCGCGGCGGCGGCGAGGAATCGCTGAACGTACGCGTGCATGTGCTACCGGTCCCTCCGCAATGAAAGGCAGCAGCGCCGTGCGGCAACGCAACGGCATGGCACGGCCCCATCCGGTAAAATTTGCGTTTCTTTTCCTTACTGACCGCCATGACCTACTGTGTTGCGATGCGCCTCAACGACGGACTGGTCTTCCTGTCCGATTCGCGCACCAATGCCGGCGTCGATCACATCGGCACTTTCCGCAAGATGTCTGTGTTCGAAACGCCGGGCGATCGCGTAATGGTGCTTCTGAGCGCCGGTAACCTGTCGATCTCGCAATCGGTCCGGCAAATCGTTGCGGATCATGTGACGGCCGAAGGCAAAAGCATCTGGAACGTATCGTCGATGTACGAAGCGGCGCAAATTCTCGGTGATGCGATCCGCATCGTGCGCGACCGCGACGCTGCCGCACTGGAACAGTTCGGCATTGAATTCAACGTGAGCATGATCTTCGGTGGACAAATCAAGGGCGAGCGCTGCCGTCTGTTCCAGATGTACTCGGCCGGCAACTTCATCGAATCGCACGACGAGAACTGTTATTTCCAGATCGGTGAAGCAAAATACGGCAAGCCCATCATCGACCGCATCGTCACATCGGCCACGCCGCTGGACGAAGCGGCGAAATGCGCACTGATTTCGATGGACTCGACGTTGCGCTCGAACATTTCGGTCGGCTTGCCGCTCGATCTGCTCATCTATGAGGCCGATGCGCTGGAAGTCTCGCGCTTCGTTGCTATTGACGAGAACAATGAATATTTTCAGATGATCCGTCGTACCTGGGGCCGGCAGCTGAAGGCTGTCTTCGAAAGTATTGCCGACCCGATGTGGAAGACTGCGCCCGACGCATCGAATCCTGACGGGCTTGTGCAGCCAGTGCGCATCGGGCCGCCCACAAGTCTAGGCATTCACACTGAAACCCCCGCACCGTTTCAAACGCTGGCGCAAGACGAAGGCAGGCGCAAGCAGCCCTGAGACGGAAACCGAAGCCAAACAAAAAGGCCGCAGCACGATGCTGCGGCCTTTTTGTTTCGGTGACGAACAGTCAGATCACGACAGTCTGCGCCTGCCCTTGTTCGCGCTCGCGAATTTCGCCAATGCGCATCACGGTTTCGCCGGCTGCCTGCAATTGCGCCACGGCCGCGTCCGCGTTTTCCTTCGAGACGATCACCGTCATGCCGATGCCGCAGTTGAACACACGGTGCATCTCGGAATCCGCCACGTTGCCGTGCTGCTGCAGCCACTGGAACAGCGGCGGCAGCGTCCATGCATCCTTGTGCAGCACGGCGGTCAGATTGTCTTGCAGTACGCGCGGAATGTTTTCGACCAAACCACCGCCGGTGATGTGCACCATGCCTTTGACTTCCATCTTTGCCATCAATGCCAGTAAGGGCTTGACGTAGATGCGAGTTGGTTCCATCAACACGTCGGCCAGCTTGCGTCCGTGGAAGTCAGCATTCAAATCGGGCTTGGCGACCGAGATGATCTTGCGCACCAGCGAATAGCCGTTCGAGTGGATGCCGGACGAAGCCAAACCCAGCACGACGTCACCCGGCTTGATCTTGCTGCCGTCGATGATGTTTGCCTTTTCCACCGCACCGACCGCGAAACCGGCCAGATCGTATTCACCGTCCGGATACATGCCCGGCATCTCGGCCGTCTCGCCGCCGATCAGCGCGCAGCCAGCCTGTTCGCAGCCCTTGGCAATGCCTTTGATGACATCGGTCGCACTCGGCACATCGAGCTTGCCGCAAGCGAAATAATCGAGAAAGAACAACGGCTCCGCGCCCTGCACCAGGATGTCGTTGACGCTCATCGCGACCAGATCGATGCCGACCGTGTCATGCTTGTTCAGCATGAAGGCCAGCTTCAGCTTGGTGCCGACACCGTCGGTGCCGGATACCAGCACCGGCTCCTTGTACTTCTTGCCAATTTCGAACATGGCGCCGAAACCGCCCAGGCCGCCGAGCACACCTTCGCGCATGGTGCGTTTGGCGAACGGCTTGATCGCTTCGACCAGCGCATCGCCGGCATCGATGTCGACGCCCGCGTCGCGATAGGAAAGAGAAGTAGGGGAAGAAGAACTCATGGTATAGGTGCGGAGCAGTAAAATAGACGGTTTTCGGCCGAGGCTTTGCTGCCGGAAGGGCATGAACGCTCTATAATGCGGTCCTGCGTCCGGCTCGGCGCGAGCAAGCCGGTATTTTAGCAAATCGCTCTACCCGCTCCGGGATTTGTTCTCGCATTTCTTTTTCCTACGCCATATCGACGTCCCAAGCGGCGCGTACCAGGCATTCAAATACCGTCACTCCGACCGATTCCACGCATGAGGCAGCTGCTACTCGATCTTCCCGCCGACAAGCCGCAGACGCTGGACAGCTTCGTGACCGGCAACAATGCAGAACTGCTGCAGCTGCTGCAACGTATTGCGCACGGCAAGGCGGCAAGTCTTGATGAACGCTTTGTCTACTTTTGGGGCGAAGCAGGTTCCGGCAAAACGCACCTGCTGCGCGCGATGGCGGCGCTGCCGCAGTCGCGCTATATCGCGGGTAACGCCCCCACTGAAGCGTTTGCCTACGAAAACGCTGCCGCGCTCTATCTGCTCGATGACGTTGACGGCCTGCATCCGGAGTCGCAGATTGCTGCCTTCGCACTGTTCAATCAGGTGCGCGAACAAGGCGGCACGCTGATCGCCGCCGGCAAGGTTGCACCCGCCGCGCTTGGCCTGCGCGAAGACTTGCGCACGCGTCTGGGTTGGGGGCTGATCTACCAGTTGCACGGTTTGAGCGATGACGACAAGATCGCCGCGCTGACACATGCCGCCGCCGCGCGCGGGCTGACGCTGTCGCCCGGCGTGCTACCCTATCTCATTACGCATTTCGCGCGCGACATGCGTTCACTGTCGGCGCTACTGGATGCGCTCGATGCGTATTCGCTGGAAACCAAGCGGCCGATTACACTGCCGCTGCTGCGCGAACTGCTGCAGCGTAACGATTGAAACACACGCAAAATTTGATGAACCTCGCACTTTTCGACCTCGACCACACGCTGCTACCGATCGACTCCGATTACGAATGGGGTCAATTCCTGGCGCAAAAAGGCGCAGTCGAACCGATCGAGTTCGCGAAACGCAATGCCGCCTTTTACGCGCAATACGAAAACGGCACGCTCGATCCGGTCGAATATCTCGAATTCGCACTCGGCACGCTGTCCGGCTTCTCTCCACGGGAACTGCAGGACTGGCAGCTCGCCTACATGCGAGAAGTGATCGAACCGAAGATTCTTCCCGCCGCGCGCGCACTGGTGAAGCAACATCAGGATGCAGGTGATCTCGTCGCCATCGTTACCGCGACCAATCGCTTCATTACCGCGCCGATCGCACGCGCGCTCGATGTCGAACATCTGATTGCAGCCGAACCCGAACTCGACAGCCATGGCCATCCGACCGGCAAGCTGCTCGGCGTACCGACCTCCGGCGCCGGCAAGATCGTACACACGAACGCATGGCTTGCTGCGCGCGGCCAGAAGCTGGAAGACTTCGAGCGCAGCTACTTCTACAGCGACTCGCAGAACGATATCCCTCTGCTATCCATCGTGACGCATCCGGTCGCCACCAATCCCAACGCCAGACTCGCCGCGCACGCGCAGGCGCACGGCTGGCCGATCATTCGCCTGTTCGACTAACGCCATGATTAAAAAGCTGATCCGCCGCATCCTGGGCACCAAGGACAAGGACCCGACGCAAACAGTGGTCCTGACCGCGAAAGAACACGGCATCGATCCCAAGCTGGTTTCCGCGAACGCGGTGCGTGTGACGAATACGCTGCAACAAGCAGGGTTCAAGGCTTTTCTGGTCGGCGGCGCAGTGCGCGACCTGCTGCTGGGCGTGAAGCCGAAGGATTTCGACATCGCGACCGACGCGACGCCGGAGCAAGTCAAAAAGCTGTTCCGCCGTGCCTTCATCATTGGCCGCCGCTTCCAGATCGTGCACGTCATGTTTGGCCAGGACCTGCTGGAAGTAACGACTTTCCGCGGCGCGTCTGCAGAAGACGCACCGAAGGACGAGCATGGGCGCGTGCTGCGCGACAATACTTTCGGCGAACAGCATGAAGACGCGGTGCGCCGCGACTTCACAATCAACGCGATGTACTACGATCCCGCCACACAGACCGTGCTGGACTATCACGGCGGCATGGATGACATCCGCAGCAAGACGCTACGCATCATCGGCGTGCCGGAAGCGCGCTACCGCGAAGATCCGGTGCGCCTGCTGCGAGTGGTGCGCTTTGCCGCCAAGCTGAATTTTTCGATCGCGCCCGAGACACGCGCGCCGATCAAGGTGATGGCGCCGCTGATCAACAACGTGCCGGCTGCGCGCGTGTTCGACGAAATGCTGAAGCTCTTGATGAGCGGGCATGCGTGGGCCTGCCTGCAGCAGCTGCGCAAGGAAGGCCTGCATCACGGCCTGCTACCGCTGCTCGACGTCGTCATGGAACAACCGCTCGGCGAGAAATTCGTGCGCCTCGCACTGGCCAACACCGACGAACGCGTCAAACAAGGCAAGGGCGTGTCGCCCGGCTTCCTGTTCGCCTCGCTGCTATGGCACCAGGTACTGGAAAAATGGAAGGCCTATCAGGCGGCCGGCGAATATCCGATTCCGGCGCTGCATCTGGCCGCCGACGATGTGCTCAACACGCAGACAGATACGCTCGCGTTGCAGCGCAAGATCGCCGCCGACATGCGCGACATCTGGGCAATGCAGCCGCGCTTCGAGCGCCGCGTCGGCAAATCGCCATACAAGCTGCTCGAACATCCGCGCATGCGCGCCGGCTACGACTTTCTATTGCTGCGCTGCGCCTCGGGTGAGCTCGATCAGGAAATTGGCGAGTGGTGGAAAGCCTTCATCGACGGCGACGGCGCCGCGCGCGAAGATCTGTTGACGCGCAAGCCTACCCCCACCGGCGATGCGCCGGCAAAAAAGCGTCCGCGCCGCCGCGGTGGCCGCAACCGCAGCAAGTCGCAGGACGGCGGCGAAAAACTCGACAAGGCAGAATAAGGGTATGAATCTGCGCAACGCACCGGTCAAGGCTTATGTCGGTCTCGGCGCCAATCTCGGCGATGCCGAAGCCACGGTGCGTAAGGCGCTCGCCGCGCTAGACCAGATCGATGGCACCGTGGTTGAAACGCAATCATCGCTATTTCGCACCGCACCAGTCGATGCCGACGGTAACGACTACGTCAACGCAGTCGCGCAGGTACACACCACATTGCCGCCGCAGGCGCTGCTGCAGGCCTTGCAGGATATCGAACGGCAATACGGCCGCGAACGCCCTTATGCGAATGCGCCGCGCACGCTGGATCTCGATCTGCTGCTGTACGGCCAGCAAACTATCGTCACGCCCGAACTCACGGTGCCGCATCCACGCATGACGGCACGCGCCTTCGTGCTGATTCCGCTGCTACAGATCGATCCCTTCATCGACATTCCGGGCGAAGGCGCCGCGCACAGCTTTGTGCCTCGCGTCGCCGGCCAAGCGATCCGGAAAATCGGCTAAACGCAATTCGCAGGAACATCACGAACGCAACGGCAATTCCTCATTCAAAGCACATCACCGTTCCCTCTTTTTCAACCGTCCTGACAAAGTCACGCCATGCAAATTCCCGTCATCGTACAGACCGCCGGCCTGCTCGCCTTGTCGAATATTTTCATGACCTTCGCCTGGTACGGACATCTGAAAGAGTTATCTTCCAAGCCGTGGTGGATTGCAGCGCTGATCAGCTGGGGCATTGCGCTGTTCGAATATTTGTTGCAGGTGCCGGCCAATCGGATCGGCTTTACCGAATACAACCTTGCACAACTGAAAATTCTGCAGGAAGCGATTACACTCACGGTGTTCGTGCCGTTTGCACTCTTTTTCATGAACCAGCCACTAAAGCTGGATTATCTATGGGCGGCACTCTGCCTCGTCGGCGCGGTGTATTTCATCTTTCGCAGCTGATGCGCCGCGACCACTCTCTATGCGGCATGAATAGGCAATATGGATTTTGACAAGTACAAATACATCGTCGTCGAAGGCCCGATAGGCGCGGGCAAGACCACGCTGGCACGCAAGATGGCCGAATTTTTCGGTGCGCAGACGCTGCTGGAACTGCCAGAAGAAAACCCCTTCCTGGAACGCTTCTATCGGGATGCCGGCCGCTACGCGCTGCCGACCCAGATGTTCTTCCTGTTTCAGCGCCTGAACCAGTTGCGTGACCTGGCGCAGCCTGACCTGTTCGATGCACGCATCATCTCGGACTTCCTGCTCGACAAGGACCCGATCTTCGCGCGCCTGACACTGGGCGACGACGAACTCGCGCTCTATCAACAGCTGTACGAACATCTGCGTCCGCAGGCACCGCTACCCGACCTTGTGATCTATCTGCAGGCCGAGCCGTCGACCTTGATCGAACGCATTCGCAAGCGCGGTATTCCGATGGAAAACGCGATCTCCGAAAACTACATTCATCGGCTGTGCGAAAGTTATAGCCGCATCTTTTACGACTATGACGCTGCGCCGCTGCTGATCGTCAACACCGAGAATCTGAATCCGGTCGGCAATGACGAAGACTTCGAACTGCTGATGGCGCACATTCGCAACATGCGCGGCAAGCGCGAGTTTTTCAATCGTGGGGAATGAGCATGGCGAGTTATCTGCAATCGAATGAACCGGCCGCTGCGCAAGGCGAGAAAGCGCCCGCGCGTACCAAACCGGTCACCGTGCCCTCGCTGTTCGCAATGCGCGAGCGCGGCGAAAAGATCACGATGCTGACCGCTTATGACGCCAGCTTCGCTTCGCTGATGGATCACTGCGGCGTCGAGACGCTGTTGATTGGCGACTCGCTCGGCATGGTATGCCAGGGCCACAATTCCACCCTGCCCGTTACCATCGATGAAGTCGCGTATCACACCGCTTGCGTGGCACGCGGCAACAAGACTGCGCTGGTGCTGGCCGACATGCCTTTCGGCACGTATCCAACGAAGGAAGAAGCCTTCCGCAATGCGGTCAAGCTGGTGCAGGCGGGCGCACAGATGGTCAAGATCGAGGGAGGTGCCTGGGTCCTCGATACCGTGCGCTTTCTGGTCGAGCGCGAGATTCCGGTGTGCGCGCATCTGGGCCTCACGCCGCAGTCCGTGAACCGTTTCGGCGGCTACAAGGTGCAAGGCAAGACGAGTGCCGCGGCCGAACAGATGAAAGCCGATGCGCTTGCGCTGCAGGAAGCGGGCGCGTCGTTGCTGGTCTTGGAAGCAATTCCGGCCACGCTGGGCAAGGAAGTGACGGATGCGCTGACGATGCCGACCATCGGCATCGGCGCTGGCCCGGACTGTTCAGGCCAGGTGCTGGTGATGCATGATTTCATCGGCGTCTTCCCCGGCCGCAAGGCGCGCTTCGTCAAGAATTTCATGGAAGGCCAGACCAGCATCGAAGGCGCAGTGCGCGCCTTCATCCGTGAAGTGAAAGAAGGCAGCTTTCCGGCCGCGGAGCATTGCTTCTGACGGCCCGTGAGGCAGCCAACAAAAAAGCGCCTGTCGGCGCTTTTTTTGTTCGTGCGTCCGCTTACAGCTGTCGTGCGGCGAAGGTATTGCAGTCCTTGATGTCGCCACTATCGATGCCGCGCGAGAACCAACGCACCCGCTGCTCGGAAGTGCCGTGGGTAAATGAATCCGGCACTACCGTGCCTTGCGCTTGCCGCTGCAGCGTATCGTCGCCAATCGCACTCGCCGCTTTCAGCGCACTTTCGACGTCGCCTGCTTCGAGGATGTGACGCGCCTGATTCGCATGATTGGCCCATACACCGGCGAAGCAATCCGCCTGCAATTCCAGTCGGACCGATAGCGCATTGGCCTTGCGTTCGGACGCACCGCGTCGCATCTCGTCCACCTTTTCCGAAATGCCGGTCAAGTTCTGCACGTGATGGCCGACTTCATGGGCGATCACGTAGGCTTCGGCAAACTCGCTGGCGACATGAAAACGATCACGCATGGTCTGGAAGAATTGCAGGTCCAGATAAACCTTCTGATCGCCTGGGCAATAAAAAGGACCGACCGCGGTCTGGCCCATGCCGCAAGCGGTGGGCGTGCGTCCGGAAAACAGTACCAGTGTGGGACGCACATACTGACCACCGCGTTCCTTGAAAATCTCGCCCCATACATCTTCGGTATCGGCCAGCACCACGGAAACGAAGCGCGCAACCGGATCGTCGGCCGGCGGCTTGTGCGCCGGTGCTTGCGCGACCGGCGCAGGACCGCCGCTCAACAGGCTGATGATGGTAGAGGGACTGACGCCGAAGAAATACGAACCGATCAAGGCGATGACGATAGTACCGATACCGATCGAGCGCCCGCCGAAACCGAAGCCGCCGCCAAAACCCCCGCCGCGCCGGTCTTCCACATTGTCGCTCTCGCGATTGTCTTCCCACCTCATGCCTGCTCTCCATCGCCTTCCCGTCGCGGGATATGGCGAAAGTATAGTCGACCCGCCCAACGCGAAATGTGCCATAGCGAACGTAAATGTCCGCTGCGAGTGCTTATAGGGGTGCCTGCTCGTAACGCGCGATGGCGTGCGCCAAGCGTTCTTCCACCAGTTGTTCGCGATCGATCGTCACGTCGAGATCGGTCAGCAGGCCGTCCTTCAGGCCATACACCCAGCCGTGTATGGTGACATCCTGACCGCGTTCCCACGCATCCTGCACGATGGTCGTGCGGCAGACATTGGCGACCTGCTCGATCACATTGAGTTCGCACAGGCGGTCGTGCTGCGCCTTGGTCGGCAGCGTTTCGCCCAGGTAGCGGCCATGTTTCTGATGAACATCCTGCACATGGCGCAACCAGTTGTCCGCCAGGCCGACGCGTTTGCCGGTCATGGCCGCATGCACGCCTGAACAACCATAGTGGCCGCATACGATCACGTGCTTGACCTTCAGCACTTCAATGGCGAATTGCAGCACCGACAGGCAGTTCAGATCGGAATGCGCCACCACATTGGCAATGTTGCGATGAACGAATAATTCGCCCGGTAACAGATCAACGATTTCGTTGGCCGGCACGCGGCTGTCGGAACAACCTATCCACAAATATTCCGGCGATTGCTGCGCCGCAAGCTTGGCGAAGAACTGATTGTCCTGGGCCACCATCGATGCTGCCCACTTGCGGTTATTGCGGAACAGCTGTTCCAGTTCAAGTGCTTCCTTGTTCTTTTCGGTCATGGTGTTCATTCAGTGCGTGCCCGCGGAATGCGAACGGCAAGTCCGGCATTCTAGCCGATCGCTCTCGACTCAATTTGCGGCAAAAAGAAGGGGCGGCGGCCACAGGATAGACACGCATAAAAAAACCGCTGCATACCGATGCAGCGGTTCCAGGCGTCGAAAGGATGCGATGTTATTCGAAGAAATCCTTGACCTTGTCCTTCCAGGTCTTGGTCTGCGGGCTGTGCTTGGCGCCGCCTTCGGTGGTCAGTTGGTCGAATTCGCGCAGCAATTCCTTCTGGCGTTCGGTCAGCGTAACCGGCGTTTCGACCACCACGTGCACGAAGAGATCGCCGGCATAGCCGGAACGCACGCCCTTGATACCCTTGCTGCGCAGGCGGAAGATCTTGCCGGTCTGCGTACCTTCCGGAATCGTGAACGACGCCTTGCCGTTGAGGGTCGGCACTTCGATCTCGCCACCCAGCGCAGCGCGCGCAAATGAAATCGGAATCTCGCAATGCAGATCGTCGCCTTCGCGCTGGAACATCGGATGCTGCTTGATGCGAATCTCGACGTACAGGTCGCCCGGCGGACCGCCGTTCATGCCAGGCTCGCCGTTCCCCGAAGAGCGAATGCGCATGCCGTCGTCGATGCCGGCCGGAATCTTGACTTCCAGCGTCTTGTTGCGCTTGATCTTGCCGGAGCCGCTGCAGGTCGGGCATGGCGATGGATTGACCTTACCGGTGCCGTGGCACTTCGGGCAGCTCTGCAGCACGCTGAAGAAGCCTTGCTGCATACGCACCTGGCCGTGGCCGCCGCACGTGCTGCAAGTGACCGGCGACGTGCCGGGCTTGGCGCCGCTGCCATGACAGGTGTCGCAATTGTCCCAGGACGGCACACGTATCGTGGTGTCGTAACCGTGCGCTGCCTGTTCCAGCGTGATTTCGAGGTTGTAGCGAAGGTCCGCGCCGCGATACACCTGCGGACCGCCACGGCCGCGACCGGCAGCCTGGCCAAAGATATCGCCGAAGATATCGCCGAAGGCATCGGCAAATCCGCCGCCTCCCATGCCGCCCATGCCCATGTTTGGATCGACGCCGGCATGGCCGTAGCGATCGTAGGCATCGCGCTTCTGCGGGTCGGACAACATCTCGTAGGCTTCCTTCACCTCCTTGAATTTATCCTCTGCTCCCTTGCTGTCCGGATTGCGGTCCGGATGGTATTTCATCGCGAGCTTGCGATAGGCCTTTTTGATTTCCTCGTCCGACGCATTCTTGCCGACGCCGAGGACTTCGTAAAAATCGCGTTTTGCCATCTGTGGGCACCCTGTTTCTTTCCCTGCTATTCATGCAAACGCCGAGCCGAGGTTTGTGGCCTTCGACTCGGCGTGTCGTTACGACATCAGACCGTACACTGTGCGGCGACCATGGCCGCCGCGACGCATTACTTGTCCTTTACTTCCTTGAAGTCGGCGTCGACGACGTCGTCCTGCTGCGCACCGGCTTCGGCATGAGCCGCACCCGCACCGGCGCCAGCACCCGCTGCGCCGCCGGCAGCTGCCTGCTGCGCCTGCATGTCGGCATACATCTTCTCGCCCAGCTTCTGCGCGGCGGTGGTCAGCGCAGCGGTCTTCTCGTCGATCGCCGCCTTGTCGCCGCCTTTCAGCGCTTCTTCGAGGTCCTTGATGGCAGCCTCGATCTTTTCCTTCTCGCCGGCTTCCAGCTTGTCGCCGTACTCAGTCAGCGACTTGCGGGTCGAGTGCACCAGCGCATCGCCCTGGTTGCGCGCTTCGGCCACTTCCTTCAGGCGCTTGTCTTCCGCCGCGTTGGCTTCCGCGTCCTGCACCATCTTCTGGATTTCCTCTTCGGTCAAACCGGAGTTGGCCTTGATGGTGATCTTGTTCTCCTTGCCGGTCGCCTTGTCCTTCGCGCTGACGTGCAGAATGCCGTTGGCGTCGATGTCAAAGGTGACTTCGATCTGCGGCGTGCCGCGGGCTGCCGGCGGGATGCCTTCCAGGTTGAACTCACCCAGCGCCTTGTTGCCGGACGCCATTTCACGCTCACCCTGATAGACCTTGATGGTCACCGCAGGCTGGTTGTCGTCCGCGGTCGAAAACACTTGCGAGAACTTGGTCGGGATCGTGGTGTTCTTCTGGATCATCTTGGTCATCACGCCGCCCAGCGTCTCGATGCCGAGCGACAGCGGTGTCACGTCCAGCAGCAGCAAGTCCTTGCGATCACCGGACAGCACCGAACCCTGGATGGCGGCGCCGACTGCGACAGCCTCATCCGGATTGACGTCCTTGCGCGGCTCCTTGCCGAAGAATTCCTTCACCGCTTCCTGCACTTTCGGCATGCGGGTCTGGCCGCCGACCAGGATGATGTCGTCGATGTCGGAAACTTTGACGCCCGCATCCTTGATCGCGGTACGGCATGGTTCGATCGACTTCGCGATCAGGTCTTCCACCAGCGATTCCAGCTTGGCGCGCGTGATCTTCAGGTTCAGGTGAACCGGTGCGCCGTTCGCCATCGCAATGTAAGGCTCGTTGATTTCGGTCTGCTGCGAAGAAGACAATTCGATCTTCGCGCGTTCTGCCGATGCCTTGATACGCTGCAGTGCGATCGCGTCCTTGGACAGATCGAGACCGTTGATCTTCTTGAATTCGTCGATGATGTAGTCGATCAGGCGCTGGTCGAAGTCTTCGCCGCCGAGGAAGGTGTCGCCGTTGGTCGACAGCACCTCGAACTGCTTCTCGCCGTCGACGTCTGCGATCTCGATGATCGAGATATCGAAAGTACCGCCACCGAGGTCATACACGGCGATCTTACGGTCGCCCTTTTCGGTTTTGTCGAGGCCGAATGCGAGTGCGGCCGCGGTCGGTTCATTGATGATGCGCTTGACGTCCAGACCGGCGATGCGACCGGCGTCTTTCGTCGCCTGGCGCTGCGAGTCGTTGAAGTAGGCCGGCACGGTGATGACGGCTTCGGTCACTTCCTCACCGAGATAGTCTTCGGCGGTTTTCTTCATCTTGCGCAGCACTTCCGCGGAAATCTGCGGCGGCGCCAGCTTCTTGTCGCGCACGGCGACCCATGCGTCGCCGTTGTCGGCCTTGCTGATCTGGTAGGGCATCAGACCGATGTCCTTCTGGACTTCCTTTTCTTCGTACTTGCGGCCGATCAGGCGCTTGACCGCGTACAGCGTGTTCTTCGGATTGGTCACCGCCTGGCGCTTGGCCGGTGCGCCGACCAGGATCTCGCCGTCTTCCTGATACGCGATGACGGAAGGCGTGGTACGTGCGCCCTCGGAGTTCTCGATGACCTTAGGCTTGCCGCCTTCCATGATCGCCACGCAAGAGTTGGTGGTGCCGAGATCGATACCAATGATTTTGCCCATGATGGAATGTCCCTTGAGTCTGTAATAAGTAAATATTGAAATTCAAAAAGCTGAAAATCCGATGTGATGCAATATGTGGCGAGCGGTCGCGCTTTCAAGCATTGCCGCTTACTTTTCCTGCGCTACCGTCACCAGCGCCGGGCGCAACAGGCGATCCGCGATCAAGTAGCCTTTCTGCAGCACGCTGACGATGGTATTGGCTTCCTGATCGGCCGGTACCATCGAGATGGCCTGATGCTTCATCGGGTCCAACTTCTCTCCCTGCTGCGGCATGATCTCCAGCAAACGGTTTTTCTCGAAGGCCGCCGACAGCTGCTTCAAGGTCATGTCCACACCTTCCCTCAGCGAGTCCACGGTCG
>DATAHI010000284.1:0-1632 GCA_036263255.1 Oxalicibacterium sp.
ATTCGAGATGATACCTTAGAAAAAGGACATGAGTCGTACGCCTCACATGTGCGCCGCCTTGGCTGCCAGTATGCGATTGCGGCCCGCGTGCTTCGCTTCGTACAGCGCCTGATCGGCTGCTTGAAGCAAGTCTTGCGCTTCGGCGCCGTGTTCGGGATATACCGCGACACCGAACGAGGCAGTAACCATGATGGAGTGATCGCCGTGGTCGATTTCCAGCGCAGCGATCGCCTTGCGAATGGTTTCCGCACGCTGAAGCGCCGATTCAACATCGCATTCGCCCAGCACGATGACAAGCTCTTCGCCACCGAAACGGCACGCAAGGTCGCTTTCGCGTATGTTATTGCGGATCTGCTGCGCAACCATGCGTAGCACCGCATCGCCGACGTCGTGCCCGTACGTATCGTTGATGCGTTTGAAGTGATCGAGATCAAGCATGATGACGGCCAGCGGCTGTTTCTTCCGCTGGGCGCGATACAGTTCGCGTTTCAGCGTCTCATCGAGATAGCGGCGGTTGAACAGGGTAGTCAGCGAATCGGTCACCGATTGGCGGTGCAGCGTATCGCGCAGTTGGACGTTGACCAATGACAGCGCGATTTGTTCGGCAAAGCGCTCGACGGTCAACTGCTGCGCTTCAAGGATGACAGGGTCTTTGTCCAGATCTTCCACATACAGAATGCCGATGACCTGGCCTTGCGAAATCAGGGGCGCGCACAGTCGCACCATCTCGGCATCCGGCTCGTCGAGATAGTGGCCGCAGCGCAGATCGCCCGGCCCCTTGGCAATGTGGAAGTTGCCGCGCTGCAGCGCCCAGCACGCCTTCGGCTCGAACAAGTCCGCGCTAATCGGCCGGTTTCCCCACGACGCCTGGCGTTCCAGCATGTCGCGCGAATTACGATAGAGAAAGACGGCGCCCGAAGTGCTGGGTAGAAGTTTTGCGCAATACGTCGAGATGACCTTGGAGGTTTCATCCAGCGAGGTCAGCGACCCGAGCGCCTGCAGCATTTCCGCAACCAGCGTCATCTGCCGGTTATGCATGGTGGTTTTTTCCATGCTGAGCGACAGTTCGCCGGTGGTTCGGCGCAGCCGGGATTCGCTGCGTTCGCGCTCGCGCAGTGCGCGCGCCATCATCAGCAGCAGGATGCCGAGCACGACAATATTGACGATCGTGGCGAGCAGACCAAGCCGGAAATCGTTCCGCAGCTTATGGTCGAGCGCGTCGCGCAAGGCGTTTTGCTCCTGTACGGCGCGTTGTTCGTGCGCGTCGATCAGAGTGCGCAGTTCGTCCATGTACTGCTTGCCGCGTTCGGAACTGACGATAGGCTGAACCGCGACGAAGCCCTTGTTGCGCCGGAGGCTGATGGTTTCGGCCAGCTCGTTGAATTTCAGGTCGGTGAGCCGAAGAATCCATTCGATGTCGGACTTTTGCGCCGGCGAACGATTCGCAAGGTCAAGCAGCTGGTGCTTGATTGAAGGAAGTTCGTTGCTCGCCAGATAGTATGGCTCGAGGAAAGACTCCATGCCGGTGATCACGTAGCCGCGCTGCCCGGTTTCGGCGTCCTTGAGACGATCCATCAGATCGTCGTACAGCTGCGTTTCCTGCTGCGATTGCCACAACTGCAACATGGTTTG
>DATAHI010000285.1:0-6347 GCA_036263255.1 Oxalicibacterium sp.
CACCAACGTCAAATGCACGAAGGCGGTCGCATTGCGGCCTGCGCGCAGGCTCAGCTGACGCGCAGCTTCGAGGAAAGGCAGCGATTCGATGTCGCCGACCGTGCCGCCGATTTCCACCAGCGCGACGTCGAATCCTTCGGCACCGCGATGGATGTAATCCTGGATCTCGTTCGTGATGTGCGGAATCACCTGCACTGTCTTGCCGAGATACTCACCGCGGCGTTCCTTACGGATCACGGATTCATAGATCTGGCCAGTAGTGAAGTTGTTGACCTTTTTCATCTTGGCGCTGATGAAGCGCTCATAGTGGCCGAGGTCGAGGTCGGTTTCGGCGCCATCTTCCGTCACGAACACTTCGCCGTGCTGAAACGGGCTCATCGTGCCGGGGTCGACGTTGATGTAGGGATCGAGCTTGAGAAGAGTGACTTTGAGGCCGCGCGATTCGAGGATCGCAGCAAGGGAGGCGGCGGCAATCCCCTTACCCAGGGATGAAACCACGCCGCCAGTGACGAATACAAACTTGGTCATTGCACTTGGTGCCGAACGGCACGTGCGGGAACTTCAAATTATACCCCAAGCCTGTTTGATCTTGAACGTTTCGGGCCGAACAAAACGCGCGCACGGCTTTTCCACCGGTCAACGCCCGTACCAGTAACGCGCGTGCTCGCTGCGATATTCGACGACGTCAATTCCTGCACCGAAACGCAGCATGAGCGCACCACTTGCGTCGGTACGGCGACGGTCGATCCCCAGTGCACCGTAGCGTTCGAACACCTCGGGCTTGGGATGACGATAACGATTGCGGTAACCAACCTGAAAGAGCGCAAGCCGCGGTTGCACTGCCTGCAGAAACGGCAAGGTCGACGACGTGCCGCTGCCGTGATGCGGTGCCAGCAGCACGTCCGCACGCAACCGTGCCGCATCTGCGTTCACCAGTTCGTCTTCCTGCACCGCTTCGATATCGCCGGGTAGCAGGACTGCATGAGCACCCATCATGATCTTCAGCGTACAGCTGCGTGCATTCGGCTTCCATTTATCGCTGTCGTAGCTGGACGTGCCGGGATGTAGCATCTCGAAGTGCGCGCCGTCCCAATCCCATTGCTGGCCCGCAGCACAGCGGTGATGCGCGGCGCCCGCTTTCACCACGACCGGATGATCGAACGGCAGCGAAGAAGACAACCAGCCGACCTGCATCAACCCGAGTATCGACAAGGCGCCTCCAGAGTGATCGGTATCGCTATGCGAGACCACCATGCCGTCCAGCGCATGAATGCCTCGTGCTCTGAGATACGGCAGGATCACGCGGTTACCGCCATCCGCTTCCGGCGAATAAGCGGGACCGGTGTCATACAGCAGTCGATGATGTTCTGTTTCGACCAGGACGGCCATGCCTTGCCCGACATCAAAAGCGGTAACCCACATCTCGCCTTTCTGCGGATGGGAAGGTACATGCAAAACGAGCGGCAGCCAGGCGAACAGGCCAAGCCAGCGTGCCGGCCAGCCACGGGGCGCCAGCATCCATAGTGCGCCGATTCCTGCCAGCCCGAACATCCACCAGGTAGGCATTGGAGCGCTCCACACTGCGGAAGGGAAAGCGCACAGCCATTCCAGAAATTGCGCCAGGCGTGCAACCAACCAATGCGCGCTCTGCAGCAGCCACACGGAGAGCGGCACGGGCAACACGCTGCCTAGCAGCGCGGTGGGAGTAACGACGAAACCGATCAAGGGAATTGCGATGGCGTTGGCGATTGGACTGACGAGAGAAGTCTGGCCGAACAACAGCATTGTCAGCGGCACCAGGCCGACCGTAATCGCATACTGGGCTTTCGTTGCTGTCTTCAGACTTTCACGCCAGCGGACGCTGCGTGATGCCGATGCATCTGCCGCTACCAATGCGCGTCCCACATTCACGTACAGCAGCAGCGAAACGGCAGAGAAAGACAACCAGAATCCCGGTTCCATTACCGACCACGGATCGAGCAATGCCACGGTGAACAGTGCGAGACAGAGCACGTGCGATACGTTGGTCAAGCGGCCACACCACAGCGCCAATGCAACCACGCTCAACATGTAGAGCGTGCGTTGTGCGGGCACTCCGGCTCCCGCCAGCAATACATAGCCCAGTGCAGCGGCCACACCCGCAAGGGCTGCTGCCTTTTGCGCCGGCAGCAGCAGCGGCAGCCGCACACGCGTGAAGAAAGATTTGCGCCACAATAGGTGCGCGAGTCCGGCGCACAGTGCAGCAATCATCGTGATGTGCAAGCCGGAAATCGCGATCAAATGCGAAGTCGAAGTGCTGTTGAACACTGTCCACTGTGTTTGCGTGATGGCGCGCTGATCGCCAACGACCAGCGCGACGATCACGCCGGTATACGGTCGTTCCTGCAAAGCTGCTTCAATACGTGTGCGCAACACGCCGCGCAAACGCTCGATTGCGTTATGCAAGCTGAATACAAAGGAATCCAGCAAGCGGTTCTGCGCTCCGTCCTCGCGTACGTATCCGGTTGCGCGCACACCTTGCTGTAACAGCCACGCTTCGTAGTCGAAACCGTAGGGATTGGCATTGCCATGCGGACGCCGCAGGCGTAGCGTCAATTGCCAGCGCTCGCCCGCGCGCACGTCGCCAATCGCTGCTGCTTCACCGTCACCCATACCCGCATACCAGGCTACTGCCACACGGGACGGAACAAGCACCTCTTCGCGGCCCATCGGCAACACACGCTCGACGCGGAAATTGAAACGCACGCCGCGCTCGAAGGGATCGGGAAGACTGTCAATCGTACCGATCACGGTGACATCGCGCCCTTCCAAGGCAGCCGGCAATTCTTCGGACAGAAAATGAGAGGCGAACAACGCTGCCCAGACAAAGCCAGCCGCCGCGCCCGCTGCAGTCAGCACAGGGATTCGCAGCCAGCGACATGCCATACCGCGTAATGCGAGACAAGCGAACACGGCCAAGACCGCGATTGCCAGCAGCGCACGATACGACGGCAAAGTGGCCTGCGTCTGCAACCACGCAATGCCGACAACGAAGCCGATGACGGCTACGCGCATCGCTCAGCGGAGGTAAGGCGCAGCAGCGATAAGACGAACGACGATCTCCCTCATTTTTTCTCCTTGTTCTTGTTATTTGTCTTATGGAGTGTGCTGCTCTTTCAGCAAAGCGTGCAAGCGCGGCATTGCAGCGAGCGCGTTCGCAGACGTCGCTCGTGCGATCGACGCAGATTCGGCGCTGCGCAATTCGGCCAGTACCTCACCGATCCTCGGCAATTCCGCGGGACTGTTGCGCTCCGGATGCAGCCAGGCGGGTGAAATATCGGGAGCATCGGTCTCCAGCACCAGCGCATCGATCGGCAGTTCGCTTGCCAGGCGTCGTATCTGCAGCGCACGCGTAAACGTCATTGCGCCTCCGAATCCCAGCTTGAAACCCAGCTTGATAAAAGTCTCCGCCTGCTGAAAGCTGCCATTGAACGCGTGCGCGATGCCGCCGCGTACCGTAATACGCCGCAGGTATTTGAGAATCTGGTCCTGCGAGCGGCGCACGTGCAGCAGCACCGGCAAATCGAAATCGCGTGCGATCTTCAGCTGTTCCGAATAGAAGAAGGCCTGCTTGTCGCGCATCTCGGACGTCATCAGCATCGGCACGAAGAAATCGAGGCCGATTTCGCCGATCGCGACGAAGCGCGGATCGCCCATCGCAGCCGCGACCACTTCCCGCATTGCCTGCAGGTCGCTCTCCTGCGCCTGCGGCACGAAAATTGGGTGAATGCCAAGTGCGTAGCTGCAATTGCCGTTGCGATGAGCCAGTTCGGCGACCTTCGCAAAATTATCGCGTTCGACCGCAGGAATCACGATCATGTCAACGTGCAGATCGGCTGCAGCACGCGCCACCGCATCGGAAGCATCCGCAAATTCAGCGGCGTCCAGATGGCAGTGCGTGTCTATCCACATGGCGGCGATTACGCCTTGTACGGTTGCAGCCCGTCGTTGGACAAATGCAGGATACGGTCACAATGCGTCGCCAGTTCGACATCGTGCGTGACGATGACGAATGCCGTGCCCAAGGTGCGCGACAGTTCCAGCATCAGATCGAACGTCTTTTGCGCGGTATGGCGATCCAGATTGCCGGTCGGCTCATCGGCCAGCACACAGGCCGGTTGCGTGACCAGCGCGCGTGCCAGTGCGGTGCGTTGGCGTTCACCACCCGACAGTTCACCCGGACGATGGCTGACGCGGTGCTCAAGCCCGACGCGCGCCAGCATCGCTTTCGCCTGCTCCTGCGCCTGTCCGCGCGGAATCCGGCGAATCATCAAGGGCATCGCAACGTTGTCGATCGCCGAAAATTCCGGCAGCAGATGGTGAAACTGATAGACGAAACCCAGCGAGCGGTTGCGCAATTCCCCGCGCGTCTTGTCATCCAGCGTCGCGAAATCGCGCCCCAGCAAGGTGACCGAACCATCGGTCGGCGTATCGAGGCCACCCAGCAGATGCAGCAGCGTGGACTTGCCGGAACCCGAAGCGCCGACGATGGCGACGCGCTCGCCCTTAACCACATCCAGATTGATGCCCTTCAGCACGTCGACCGCATATTTCCCTTGCATGAAAGTTTTTGCGAGGTCGCGACAGGCCAGTACTTGTTCACTCATAGCGCAGCGCCTCCGCAGGTTTGACACGCGCCGCCGACCAGCTAGGGTACAGCGTCGCCAGGAAAGCCAGCACGATCGAGACGCCGCCGATCGTATAGACGTCCGGCCAGCGAAGATCGGACGGCAACTCGCTGATCACGTAAATGTCCTTCGGCAGGAAGCGCACATGGAAAATGCTTTCGATGAACGGCACAATCACGTCGATGTTCAGCGCAATCAGCACGCCGCAGCCGACACCAATCGCCGTGCCGATCAAACCGACCAGCGCGCCCTGGATCATGAAGATCTTCATGATCGAGCGCGGCGAAGCGCCGAGCGTCCGCAGGATCGCGATGTCCGCCTGCTTGTCGGTTACCGTCATCACGAGCGTCGACACCAGGTTGAAGGCGGCGACGGCGACGATCAGCGTCAGGATGATGAACATCATGTGCTTTTCAGTCTGCACTGCGGCGAACCAGTTGCGGTTCTGCTGCGACCAGTCGCGGATCAGTACGTCTCCAGTCAGGATGCGCGACAGATCAAGCGCCACTTCCGGTGCGCGCTGCATATCATCGATGCGCAAGCGTAGGCCGGACGGCGCATCGAGCTTGAACATCTTCATCGCATCATCGATGTGGATGAAGGCGAGCGAGGAATCGTATTCGAAGTGTCCGGCCTCGAAAATACCGACCACCGTGAACTGCTTCAGACGCGGAATCACACCTGCCGGCGTCACCTGCCCCTGCGGCGCGATCATCGTCACCTTGTCGCCGAGTTGTGCGCCCATGCTGCGCGCCAGTTCGGAACCGAGCACGATATTGAATTCGCCGGGCTTCAGCGCATTCAGGCTGCCCTGCTTGATCTGTTTCGCCACATCGGAGACCTTTGGTTCCTGGTCGGGCAGGATGCCGCGCACCATGATGCCGCGCACCGTATCGCCGCGCGTCATCATCACCTGACCGTCGACATAGGGTGCTGCGCCGCGCACTTCCTTATTGAGAAAGGCTTCACGCGCAGTCTCCTGCCAGTTCGGCAGTGAACCCTGCGGTTCGAACACTTCGATATGCGCCAGCACCGACAGCATGCGGTCACGCACCTCTTTCTGGAAGCCGTTCATCACCGACAGCACGACGATCAGCGCCATCACGCCCAGCGCAATGCCCGATACGGAAATCAGCGAAATGAAGGAAATAAAACTGTTGCGGCTGCTTCGCCTGCCGGCACGCGTGTAGCGGATGCCGACCAGCCATTCGAACGATAGATTTTTGACGATGCTCAAAGGATGCTCCTGGATGCAGCCCTGCAGTTTGCCATATCTTGAGGTAAGCCACCAAAGCGAGCTCAGACGAATAAGCTTTCCATTTCCCCTACAAGCAAATAGGAATTTTTACCATTGGCAAAACGCTACTTTAGACAGAAAATCGCTTTTGCCTATCGTTGATACGAGACCATCATGAAGAAAATTCTTGTCTTAGCCGCTATGCTTTGTGCGTTCACACCTCTGTCCCAGGCGCAAATTTACAAATACGACAATGAGGGCCATCCCATACACAAACACGCAAAGCCGCGCGCACACGTACGATGTAAGGACGGCTCGTGGCATCGTAGCGCCCGCGAATGCCGCCATCACGGCGGTGTACTGCGCCGGCTCCGCCGCTGACCGCGGCATCAGACGCCCGCTGGCAGTTTTGCCAGTTCCGACCATGCCGCGCTTGTTACAAT
>DATAHI010000286.1:0-19635 GCA_036263255.1 Oxalicibacterium sp.
CACGCATACCGATTCGGTATTGATGCAGAACCGCACCATCATCCGCAAATCGAAAGTCCTCACGGACAAAAACGACATCCTCGGTTGCGTGATGCGCGCGACACAGGCCGTCGTAACACCGGAAGACATCAAGCAGCTAAAGCGCATTGTGCTCAGCACCACGATTTCGACCAACGCAGTGGCGCAGAACCAGCTGGAGCCGGTCGGCCTGATCGTGATGAACGGCCCCGGCGTGTCGCCGAAGGATCTGCCGCTGCACGACAAGGCGCATTTCGTCAAAGGCTACATGAACCATCGCGGCATCGAAGCGGAAGCCATCGATGAAGATGAACTCGAAGCGCTGAAGCAGCAGTTCGCCAAGGACAAGATCGACAATCTCGCGATCATCGGCAAGTTCTCAACCCGTAACCCGGCGCAAGAGCAGGAGGCTGCCGATTTCTTCTCCGGTCAGGCAGCGCATGTGTCGCTCGGTCACCATCAATCGGGCGTGCTTAACTTTCCGCGCCGTATCGCCACCACCTATCTGAATTCTGCGATCTGGCGTTTGCACAGCCGCATGATCGATCAGCTCGAAAGCTATCTGCACGAGCTCGGCGTCGACGTGCCGCTGTTCATCCTAAAAGCGGACGGCGGCACCATCGGTGTGGAGCAATCGCGTCGTCATCCGGTACAGACCATCCTATCCGGCCCTGCTGCGACCATCATGGGCGTGCTGCCTTTCGTTTCCTCGACCGGCGATTCGGTCTCGATCGACGTCGGCGGCACCACCACGGACATCGCACTGTTTGCCGATGGCGCACCGCTACTGGAGCCGAAAGGCGTGGAGATCGAAGGCCACAAGACGCTGATCCGCGGCCTGCTCACGCATTCGATGGCGCTTGGTGGTGACAGCCATGTGCAGGTCGTCGGCGGCAAATTGCAGATCGGTCCGGAACGCAAAGGCGCAGCGATGGCGTTCGACGGCCCGGTACCGACGCCGACTGACGCGCTGATCGTGCTCGGTCGCGCCAGCATTGGCGACAAGGCCAAGGCCTTGCTTGCGATGGAAAGCCTGGCAAGTCAACTGCAGCAAACGCCCGAGCAAGTTGCACAAGCGGTCATCGACAACATGTGCGCCAGCATCGCGGCCAAGGTCAAGCAGATGGTCGACGAGGTCAACAGCAAGCCGGTCTACACGATCCACGAACTGCTGGAAGGCAAGACGCTGCATCCGCAGCAATTGATCGCGGTCGGCGGTCCTGCACCGTATCTGGCGCAGCAGGTTGGCGATTTGCTGGCGATGCCGGTCGTCGTGCCGGAGAACTCGGATGTGATCAATGCCACCGGCGCCGCGACCGCGCGCACGACGGTTGAACTGAATCTGCTGGCCGATACCGAGTCGCAGGAGCTGACCTTTGCCGAAGATGGTCGCAAGACACGGATTTCTTCGCGCACCACGGTTGAAGAAGTCGTCGACATCGGCCGCGAACGCTTGCTAGAAATCGCACGGGCTGCGGGCGCACGCGACGAAGATCTGGAAGTCGAAGTGGCAGACTGCCAGTCCTTCAATGTGATCCACGGCTATTCGACCACAGGCAAGAACATTCGCGTCCGGCTGCAAATCAAGCCCGGACTCATCAAGCATGAAGTTTGAGAGGTGACATCGTGACCAACAAGACAGGATTGGTATTTTTCCCGGCATTCGACTACGCGATCTCGCCGACGCACCCGGAACGCGAAGAGCGCCTGCTGTACACGCAGGACCAGGTGTTCGAGGAAGGCTTGCTGGACTTCGACAACATCAAGGAATTCAAGCCGGGTCTGGCGACCAAGGAAGACATCCAGCGCGTGCACTTCTGCGTGCCGGGCATCGACGAGATCGTGCATGCCTCGCACCTGATCGCGGTCGGAGGCTGCATCACCGCGGCCGACAAGGTGATGACGAAGGAAGTGGACAATGCGTTCGCGTTGGTGCGGCCCTGCGGCCATCACTCCTTCCGCGTCGTGCACGGCAGCCGCGGCTTCTGCACGCTGAACATGGAAGCGATCATGGTCGAGTACATCCGTCACAAGTACGGCGTGAAGAAGATCGCGATCGTCGATACCGACTGCCATCACGGTGACGGCTCGCAGGATATCTTCTGGCACGATCCGAACACCTTGTTCATCTCGCTGCACCAGGACGGCCGCACGCTGTATCCAGGCTCCGGTTTCCCGAGCGAACTCGGCGGGCCGAACGCCTTTGGCACCACGATCAACCTGCCGATGCCGCCGGAAACCTGCGAGGAAGGCTTCCTCTATGTGCTCGACGAAATCGTGATGCCGATCCTGGAAGAGTTCAAGCCCGACCTGATCATCAACTCGGCCGGCCAGGACAACCACTATTCCGATCCGATCACCAACATGAAATTCACCGCGCATGGCTACGCAGTGCTGAACCAGCGCCTAAAGCCGGACCTCGCGGTGCTGGAGGGCGGCTATTCGATCGAGACGGCCCTGCCCTACATCAATACTGGCATCATCCTCGCAATGGCCGGCATGGATTTCAGCCACATCAAGGAACCCGACTACGATGCCGAAGACCAGAAGCAACCAGCCGCGATCGGCGCCTATCTGGAAAAATTGAAAGACGCGACCTTCTATCACTGGAACAACCGCAAGGCGCTGCGCGACCAGGTGTATCCGCCGCAGGAGTTCTATACGCGCAATGAAGAGGTGTACTACGACACCGCCGGTATCCGGGAAACGATTCACGAAACGGTGCGCTCATGCCCGGATTGCGGCGGCACGGTGGTGATCGACTCAAGCTGCCCTGATACGCACAGCCACATCTTGGCCGTGCAAATCCCCCGCTACGCCTGCGCGCCATGCCGAAGCCATGGCGAGGAGCAGTTCGAAAAGGCGAAGACCGGACGCGGGCACTACACGCAGGTCTTCCTGCAGGACAAGGATAACGATCGTTATTTGTCCAAATAGCGCTGAATCTGCTGCTTCATGCCAACATGGAGCAGCGGAATACGGATCAAAAGTGAAACAGCAGCGACGCAAGCATGGCGACGTTTAGTAAAACCGTCAGTCCATACACGCGCTGAAACGCTGGCTTGCTGCATTTGTGGCGAAAGGTTCTCTGCGCCAGCCATCCACCCGGCCAGCCGCCGATCAGATCGAGAAGATGCAAGCTGCGCTCGGCAATCCTGTGTTCCCCTCGGCGCGCGGCCTGCTTGTCCCACGCATACGCAAAAAAGCTGATCAGGCTGAGCACGCCATAGCCGACCAATACCGGCAACCAGGTCGCGGCATGCGAATGCATCGGATTCGTCAGAGGAAAACGGGTTCAGGTTCGAGCGTGACGCCAAAGCGCTTCTCGACGTCCTCCCGGATTGCATCGGCCAGCTGCGCGATATCGCTGCCGCTGGCGCCGCCGCGATTGATCAACACCAGTGCCTGATTTTCATAGACACCGGCCGCGCCTAGGCTTTTTCCTTTCCAGCCGCATTGATCGATCAGCCAGCCGGCAGCGAGCTTCACACTGCCGTCCACCTGCGGATAACTGACCAATTGCGGATACTGTGCGAGGAGCGCATCGCGCTGCTGCGGTGTGACGACCGGATTCTTGAAAAAGCTTCCGGCGTTGCCGATCGCTGCGGGGTTCGGCAGTTTGCGCGTGCGAATCGCGATGACGGCATCGGCGATCTGCTGCGGCGTCGGATCGGTAATATCACGCGCCGCCAGTTCATTGGCGACATCGGCGTATCTGGTATTCGGTTGCCATTGCTTCGGCAATGCAAAGGTGACATCAAGGACTACTGCCCGATCGCGCAGGGCATGCTTGAAGATGCTGTCGCGATACGCGAACGCGCAGGCCGACTTGTCCAACACGTGCGTTTCGCCCGTGGAAAAATCGAACAAGGTCACAGCATGAAAGCGGTCCTTGATTTCGACACCGTAGGCGCCGATGTTCTGAATCGGCGAAGCGCCGACGCTGCCCGGAATCAAGGACAGATTCTCCAATCCACCGAAACCCTGTGCGAGCGTCCACTGCACGAAGTCGTGCCAGTTCTCACCCGCAGCGGCGCGCACGTACCATGCATCGTCATCCTCGCCGACGAGCGCGATGCCCTTCAGTTGCATGTGCAGCACAAGGCCGGGAAAGTCGCGTGTCAGCAGGATGTTCGAGCCGCCGCCCAGTACCAACCGTGGCAATACGGCCAATTCGGCATCGCGCCGCACCGCCTCCAGCAGAGAGACGGCATCGACTGCAAGATAAGCATTGGCGCGCGCATCGACACCGAAGGTGTTGAACGGACGTAGCGAGGCCTGGCGCTGGATCGGAAGGGAAGAAGACATAGGCGCCGATTATAATCGCCCGCCTAGTCACCCGGTTTTTTGTCCGCTAGAATGGGCCGCACACTGCGTCCTGCGGCGTATTCGCCTAGGACCGCTTCACCGTAAAAGGAAAAGAACATGCCGTCTTTCGATACCGTCTCCGAAGCCAATATGGTCGAAGTCAAGAATGCCATTGACCAGGCGAACAAGGAAATCTCGACCCGTTTCGATTTCAAGGGCAGCGATGCACGCGTCGAACAGAAGGAGCGCGAGCTGACCGCCTATGCCGATTCGGAATTCCAGCTCAGCCAGGTACGCGACGTGCTGACGAACAAAATGTCCAAGCGCAATGTCGACGTACGCTTCCTCGACCTCGGCAAGATCGAGAAGATCGGCGGCGACAAGGTCAAGCAGGTGATCAAAGTCAAGAACGGGATTGAATCCGAGACGGCCAAGAAGATCGTGCGCATCGTCAAGGACAGCAAGATCAAGGTTCAGGCGAGCATCCAGGGCGACGCGGTTCGCGTCACCGGCGCCAAGCGCGACGATCTGCAGGCGACGATGGCGCTGCTGCGCAAGGAAGTGAAAGACCTGCCGCTCGAGTTCAACAACTTCCGCGACTAGGAAGGCACGAGGAAACGCCCTCCGCAAATCGCTGCCCGGACAACATCAGCATCCGCAACATAACAAGAACGAATGTGGAGCATGCCATGAAAAAACGATTGCTCGCCCTCGCCTGTGGTCTTGCCGCACTGAGCGCCCACGCTGCTGACATCAGCGTGGTGGGCGTCTTTCCTGGCAAGGCAGTGCTGGTGGTCGACGGCGCTGGCCCGAGAACTTATTCGGTGGGCAGTACTATTAGCGGCGGCGTCAAACTGGTCGCAGTTGGCCACGACAATGCGGTATTCGAGAACAACGGCAGGAAAGAGAAAATCGATCTGGGCGAGCATGTCAGCCCTGCCTCGCCTTCTGGGGCTGCCAGCACAACGCTGCAGGCAGATAGCCGCGGCCATTTCCTCGTGCAAGGTCAGATCAACGGCGGCACTACGCGCATGCTGGTCGATACCGGCGCTTCCTATGTTTCGCTGCCGGCGGCAGACGCGATTCGTCTTGGCATCGATTACAAGAAAGGCCGTCCTGGCTACGTGAATACAGCGAATGGCGTGGCGCCGGTGTACCAGGTAACGCTGAATTCGGTGAAGGTCGGCGACATCGTTCTGAACCAGGTCGACGGTCTGGTTCAGGAGAACGGCCTGTCCATCATCCTGCTTGGCATGTCCTTTCTCAACCGCACCGAGATGCGGCGCGATGGCGATCAGATGGTGCTGACGAAGCGCTTCTAAAAAAAGGCACCTGATGGTGCCTTTTCTTTTCGAATAAGCCTTTATTGCCCCAGCGCCTTGCGTGCGTGGCGAACAATGGCCTTTTCCTGTGCATTGTTTGCGACTTCCTCGATCAGCGGACGATACTTCGATTGGTGCGCGCTGCCCAGCGCCTTGACCATCCAGGCGATGCTGTCGCTCTTGCGTTCATCGTTCGACATATAGCTGGCGCGCAGCTGTTCTGCGAGGATGTCGAGCAGCACTTCATCCTTGTTCTGGAAGTACACTCGTTTCGCACCAATCTTTTTCAGATCGAAGTCATCGGACAACAGCATGTTGCGGACGCGATTGACGTCGTCGCTGTAGCGCGGGTCGAACGTCGCGCGATTCGAGATGACAGGATTCCAGCGCTGATAGTTCTGCAGATCGTCCAGCGCATCGCGCACGTAACTGTCATAAACCTGATCGCCCCTGTACTGCTCGATGACTGGTCGGTATTTCGGCTGCCCCGAAAAACCGAGTGCGCGCATGTATTGCGCCACTTCCTTTTTTACACGGCGATCGCTTCGTCCCTCTTCCGCCTGCTCGGCAACGCGTGCTGCGATGAGATCAAAGACCTGCGGATCGGAAATCCCTTTCCAGGAAAGCGATTCAAGAAGAACGGGATCGACGCTTTTTCCTTCCGCCAGTGCCTGCGTATAAACGCCGACGTCATCTTCAACGTTGGCAGCGAACACAGCGCCGGACAAGGCAAGGAACAGAACCAGAAGCAGCTTTTTCATAGGAGAACGGGGAGTGGGAAATCGCGTAGTGTATCTGGATTGCCTACGCCTTCCATCCCATAAACCTGTGAAGATGTGTAGCCGAAAAAGAAAAGGCGCCAACGGCGCCTTTTCGATACGGACTTATGCGTCCGGGTCCTTCACATGGCGGCGCTGCTTGACCGCCTCCGCCAGCGTCTCGAGCACGCCAAGGCTATCTTCCCAATTGATGCAGCCGTCAGTGACCGACTGCCCATAGGTCAGCTCCTTGCCTGGAATCAGATCCTGGCGACCGGCCACCAAGTGTGATTCAACCATCACGCCGACAATGCGCGTTTCACCGCCGGCGATCTGCGCCGCGATGTTGGCGTTGACCGGAATCTGGTTTTCCGGCTTCTTCGAGCTGTTGGCATGTGAAGTATCGATCATCAAGCGCGAAGCAAGACCGGCCGCGGCAATTTCCTTGCATGCCTGCTCGACGCTGGCTGCATCGTAGTTCGGCGTCTTGCCGCCGCGCAGGATCACGTGGCAATCCTCGTTGCCGCTCGTCGAGACAATGGCCGAATGACCACCCTTCGTCACCGACAGGAAGTGATGCGGCTGCGACGCCGCCTTGATCGCATCGATTGCGATCTTGACGTTGCCATCGGTGCCATTCTTGAAGCCGACCGGGCACGACAGACCGGAAGCCAGTTCACGATGCACCTGCGATTCGGTCGTACGCGCGCCGATCGCGCCCCAGCTGATCAGGTCCGCAATGTATTGCGGACTGATCACGTCGAGGAACTCGGTGCCGGCAGGCAGCCCCAGCTCATTGATGTTCACCAGCAGTTCGCGCGCCATGCGCAGACCGTCGTTGATGCGGAAGCTATTGTCCATGTACGGATCGTTGATCAAGCCCTTCCAGCCGACTGTCGTGCGCGGCTTTTCGAAATACACGCGCATGATGATTTCCAGTTCGCCGGCATAGCGTTCGCGCTGCTTGATCAGCAGATTTGCGTATTCCATCGCAGCCTTCGGATCGTGAATCGAGCATGGGCCGATCACGACCATCAAGCGGTCGTCCTGGCCGTGCAAGATGCGGTGCAAGGCCGTCCGCGCATTGGACGTCGTGGTCGCGACCTTTTCCGAGCAGGGGAACTCGCGAATCAGATGCGATGGTGGGGTCAGTTCCTTCATTTCTCGAATCCGTAAATCATCGGTGCGCGGCATGGTTCTCTCCAGTTAATTCATGTCCCGTGATGCGGGAATAAAAAAACCGCCATCGCGGCGGTTTTCAGATATTCGGTTTAAGCTTTTTCAGTCTGCGCGCTTACCGCTTCTCCACCGCCGTTGGGCTGGGATAGCTAAAGTAAAAATAAAAGAAGAAGCGCGAAAACATCATGATCGTGCAGCTAAAAAACGTGGGGTGAAAGCAATAGTGCAGTAATTGCGACGGTTTTGCAAGCCTGCTGCCGCTTTCCGTGGAAAACTTGGCAACAGGCCGGAATTTAAGCCGTACCGCCCACCGTCACACCATCGATGCGCAGCGTTGGCTGGCCGACGCCGACCGGCACGCTCTGCCCTTCCTTGCCGCACACGCCGACACCGCTGTCCAGACGCATGTCGTTGCCGATCATCGAGACGCGATTCAATACGTCCGGGCCATTGCCGATCAGCGTCGCCCCCTTGACCGGATAGGTGATCTTGCCGTTCTCGATCATGTAGGCTTCGCTGGCTGAGAACACGAACTTGCCGTTCGTGATATCGACCTGGCCGCCACCGAAGTTAACCGCATACAAGCCGTTCTTCACCGAGGCCAGAATCTCGTCCGGGTCCTTGTCGCCGCCCAGCATGTAGGTATTCGTCATGCGCGGCATCGGCAGGTGCGCGAACGATTCGCGGCGCGCGTTGCCGGTCACCGGCATCTTCATCAGCCGTGCATTCATCGTGTCCTGCATGTAACCCTTCAGGATGCCGTCCTCGATCAGCGTCGTACATTGCGTCGGATTGCCTTCGTCGTCGACGTTCAGCGAGCCGCGGCGATCGGCCAGCGTGCCGTCGTCGACCACCGTCACGCCCTTGGCTGCGACGCGTTCGCCGATGCGGCCGGAGAAAGTGCTCGATCCCTTGCGGTTGAAATCGCCTTCCAGCCCATGGCCGATCGCTTCGTGCAGCAGGATGCCGGGCCAGCCGGGGCCTAGCACGACGGTCATCGGGCCGGCCGGTGCCGGGCGCGAATCGAGATTCACGAGTGCGGATGCAACTGCCTCGGCCGCATATTTTTCCAGCAGCGCATCAGTAAAGTATTCGTAGTTGTAGCGTCCGCCACCGCCGCTCGTGCCCATTTCGCGACGACCGTTCTGTTCGGCGATTACCGTGATCGACAGGCTCACCAGCGGCCGGATATCGGCGGCCAGTACGCCGTCGCTGCGCACCACCAATACGACATCGTATTCGCCGGCAAGGCCCGCCATCACCTGCACCACACGCGGGTCCTTGGCGCGCGCGATGCGTTCGACGCGCTCCAGCAATTTGACTTTTTGCGTCGCGTCGAGCGAGCTCAAGGGATCATGCGGGAAATACAGCGCGCGGCTGCCGCCTGCCTGGATCGCGGATGCGACCTTGATCTTACCGGCACCCTGGCGCGCGATCGTGCGCGTGGCGATCGCCGCTTCGTTCAGCGCGCGTTCGGAAATCTCGTCGGAATAGGAAAACGCCGTCTTGTCGCCGGATACCGCGCGCACGCCGACGCCCTGATCGATGGAGAAGCTGCCGGTCTTGACGATTCCCTCTTCAAGACTCCAGCCCTCGCTCTTGGTGAACTGGAAATAGAGATCGGCGTAATCGACGCGATGCGTAAACATCGTACCGAGAGCCTTCAGCAGCTTGCCTTCGTCCAGGCCAAATGGTGTCAGCAGCAGATTGCGTGCGACGTTCAACGATTCAATATTCGGTTCAAATGGCGTCATGGTGATTTATCGTTGGCGCATGCTCGTGCGCAGTATTCGGGGTTGGAACTAGGCATTGTAGAACATCCGGCGCCGGCGCTCAGCGCGTGCTATAGCTTGCGATGTTTCAATGCAGGAAGATTCATGCGGATGCTGGATAGATGATGGGGATCGATGTCGCCGATCACAAGGCCCTCGCCGCTGTCGAGCTCGGCCTTGATCTCTCCCCAGGGATCGATCAGCATGCTGTGGCCCCAGGTCTGGCGGCCGTTCACGTGCTGGCCGCCTTGCGCCGCCGCCAGCACGTAACACTGGTTCTCGATTGCGCGCGCACGCAACAGCACTTCCCAATGCGCCTTGCCCGTGGTGCAAGTAAAGGCGGCCGGCACCACGATCAGCGCGCAGTCGCCCATCGCGCGATACAGTTCGGGGAAACGCAGGTCGTAGCACACCGAGAGGCCGATACGGCCGAACGGCGCGTCGAAAGTCTTCACTTCGGCGCCGGACGCAATCGTGCGCGCTTCGTCATAGGATTCCGCGCCGCGGCTGAAGTTGAACAGGTGCACCTTGTCATAACGCTCCACACGCGCGCCATCCGGCCCGTACACCAGTGTCGTGTTCCATACCTTGTCCTCGTCCGGGGTCGCCAGCGGCAGCGTGCCGCCGATCAGCCACAGCCCGTATTCGCGCGCCGTCCCCGACATGAAGCTCTGGATTGGCCCCGCATCGAGCCGTTCGGCCAGCGCCAGTTTGTCGCGCTCGTGCATGCCCATCGTGGGCCAATACTCGGGCAACAGCACCAGTTGCGCGCCTTGCTGCGCGGCCTGCGTGATGTATTTCCGCGCGGTCGCGATATTTTCTTCGACTGCTGGCGTCGACACCATCTGGATGGCGGCGACCCGTGCCGCTGATGCTTGCATGATCAACTCTCCGTCGCTGTCGCTGCCGGTGCCGCACGCGATACCGGCGCCGCGCCTGATTTGCTGCCCGCCTTGCGATCGACCTTGGTGACGTTCGGATCGCTCCACGGTCCGGTAATCGTATATTCAAACGTGAATGCCTGCGCAAGGGGCGCTCGCAGGAACAGCTGCGCGAGGAAGGTGCCGACGCCGATCACCGGATTGATGGCCAGACCGTAGACCACAGATGCCGCACCGGCATTGATCTCCGGAATTACGACCACGCGCAAGTCTTGCGTCTCCTTGTCGATATCGACCTTGCCGTCCATCAGCACAGCCGCGTTCACACCGCGCATCTTGAAATTGTCGGTGGTCGCGACACCATTCTCGATCAGTGCATTTCCGGTCACGTTGTCGAAGGCGAAACCTTGCGAAAAGACGTCGCGGAAATCGAGTGTCAGCCGCCGCGGCAACGATTGCAGACTGAGCACGCCCAGCAGCTTGGCGGCGCCCGGCTCCACTTTCAGGAACTGGCCCGAAGCCATGTCGAGGTTGATGCTGCCCGAAAGACTCGGTATATCGAATGAGAATGGCGCGCCCTGCCAGCGCAGCGTGCCGTCCATCTTTCCCTTGCCACTATGCAGCACGCCCGGATAACCGAAGCGTTCCAGCAGACGGCCGGCATCCGCAATCGCGAGCTTGTAGTCGAGCGTGGTGGCGCTGGTGTTGTTGCCCGTCACCCAGCTGCCGCTGGCCGAGAATGTTGCATCGGGATTGGTCAACGATAGATTGCGTATGCGCCATTCGCGGCCGCTGGCGACACGCACGTAGTTCGCGATCAGATCGAGCCGGCCAAGCTTCTTGTCGAACAACTGGAATTGCTCGGCCACGATGTCGAGTGCCGGCATTTCGGTCGTCGCATCCTTGGCGCTCATCAGGTCTTTCACTTCCGATGTCGCGCTGCGCGGCACGTTCAGCGACGCGAGTCGCGCCGTCACCTTGCCCAAGCCACGCCCGGACGAGGACTGTATCCAGGTCAGGTAGCCGGAAGCCTGCGCCGAATCGATATTGAGCTGCCAGCTTCCCTTGTCCTGCGATGCGCCGAGCACGACCTGATCGAACTTCTTGCCGAGTACGAACAGTTCTGTTGCGCGCGCTGCCACGGTAGTCGGCAGCACATATTGCGACAGGTCGGCGTCGCCGCTTGCGCCGGCCTGTGCTCCGCCGTTCGCCACGGCCGACAGGCCGGCCCAATCATCCACGTTCAACGAGTTGAGGTTGACGTTCGCCATCACGCCGCTATCAGGCTCCGGCGCCGGCGCATTGATCCCGATACCGCCGCGCACCACCCGCCAGCTGGCACTCGCATCGTTCGCATTCTTTTCGCGCACATACCCCGCAACCAGCGCAGTGCCGAGCGAGAGCCGTATGCGGTCGCGCAACATGGCGCTGCTGTCGGACGGCACGTCAAGCAGTTCGAACTTCAGCGGCATTGCGTCGCCGGCGGCCTTGCGTACAGGTGCCGGCAGATTCAGCGCGAGTCCGCGCAGATTGGAATCCACCGATACGTCGACATGGTGATTGCGTACCGCGACCGCGACCGCAAAGCGCGTGCTGCCGTTGATGCGGTCGATCAGCTTCTGCGCACCGGGATAAGCCTTGCGCAGTCCCGGTGCGGAAAGGCTGCCGTCGGCCTTGACCAGAATATCGCCGTTCTTCTGCGAACCGCCAGTAACCGCTAGCGGACCGCCGAGGAAATTGCCCTTGATGTTGTCGAGCTGTACGCCGCTCTCGTTGAATTCCAATTGGCCACCCGTCTGCGTAATGGCGGGCATCCCTTTCATCAGCGTGATGCCATTGTTCTCGAACTTCAGCGTACCCTGCACCTTGGCTTCGGCCATGTGGTGCAACGGCAGCTGCAGCTTCAGTGCCAACGTCGCATTGCCGCTCGCCTGAGTGTCGTCGGTGAAATGGCCGATCCAGCCGGCGACCGGACTATCCACCGTGTATTGCAGCATGTCGTTCAATGAACCGGCTGCATGCCCGTCAATCTGCAGCACGCTGCCGTCCGCCAGCAGATCGGGCACCACCGCTTTCACGTTCGTCAGGCGCGCACCGTGCGTCATTGCCGTTTCGCCGGTGATCTCCATGCGCGTACGGTCGAACAGGATGCCGCCTTTCACCTTTTCCAGCAGCGGCCACATCGGCGACTTGCCGTCGCGGCCGAATTCACCGGGCGTGTAATTCAGCGCACCGTCTTCCAGCCGTCCCGAAAAAAGGAAAATCCCTTTTGTCTTGTCATCAGTTCGATGCGTACGGAACGGAAACTGCGACAGGTCGCCCTTGATGCGCAATACGCCGTCGCGCAAGGTGCCGCCCACCATGCCGTACTTGAGCCAGTGCCGCACATGCTCATCCAGCGCCAGCGGCAGGTAATCGCCGACCTTGTCCAGGGCCAGGTTGTCGATCGCACCACGCAGATCGCTTGCCCCCAGGCGATGTCCGGCGGATTTGGACAGCGAAACGACCTGCGTGCCGACCAGCGAACCCTTGATGCCCTGTGTGACGAAATCCAGATTGCGCAGATTGATCTGCAGTTCGTCATTCTTCTGCAGTGCCCATTTGGCATCCATCTTCAGACTGTCGAACTGCAAGCCGGGATTGTCGAACATCGCGGGCAGCGACAGCGTCAGCTGCTGGGAAGCGAGCTGCAGCGAACCGCCATGATTATCCGCATCGATACGTCCCGACAGATTTTCGAAACCCGGAATCGCCGGCACCGCGACCTGCGCCGGCGTATCGGGAGTAGCAGCACGCGCGGGACGGGCCGGCTGCGCCTTCAGCGCGAGATTATCGAAACGGCCGGCGAGCTTGTACGACTGCAGCTGAGGATAGGTGCCCTGCCATTGCGCGGAAAAATCGCTCAGTCTGCCGCGCGGCGCAAAGTCGGCAAGCATGCGCCGATGCGCTTCCGTCAATGGCAAACGGCCGGCGAAGTCGGCCAGCGTCTGCAAATCCAGCTGCTTGACAACAACCTCGGTGCGCTCCGGCTGTCCCTGCTGCGGTGCAAAGTACCGTTCACTGATCGTCGTCTTCGGCAACACCAAACCGTCGTCGGTGCGCAATGTGAAGTCGACCAGCGACACCATATGACCCAGCGTGCCGAAGCGAAGCGCATTGTCGTGCGTGCTCCCGTCAAGAACGTCACGCACCGTGACTCGCCCGCTGACGCTCGTCAATTGCAGCGGTTCCTGCTGCTGCCATTGCGCCACGACCTCGCTCAGTCCCAGATCGGCGGTGAAGTCGACCACACGCGCATGATCGAAGCTCAACCACGCGCGCATGGAACCGTTTGCCTGGCGCAAATCGAAAGGAAAGTCGACGTAGGCTTTCCAGCTCGCGAGGTCCGCATCGCGCAGATCCGCGAACAATTCGCCGGTCCACTGCGCGGCGTCGGAAATTCTGCGTGCGAAATGCGGGTGAGTGAAGGTGGCGCGCACATCGAGTGGCGCCGCGATCTCGGCGGGAGGCGTCGCCTTCAGTGCAAAGCGGTGCGTACGTCCGCTGTTGCGCAACAGCAGATCGACATTCTGCAATGCCAGTGGCGGAGCCTGACGCATTTCGTCGCGCCAGCGCAGCGTACCGTCGACGATGCGAATCTCGTGTTGCTGCAACACCCAATCGGCAGCGGCGCCATCGCCGTTCTGTTGCATCTTGACCGGCAAACCCGCGACATAGAGCTTGCCCTGCGCGTCGCGTTGCACATCGAGATCGGGCCGGACGATTTCCAGATGCTGCAGACGTAATTCACCGGCCGGCAACGACCACCACGACACGATGGCGGACACCGCCGGCAGGCGCAGAGCGATATCGCCGTTCCGGTCGTGCACCGCCACGTCGCCCAGCGACAGCTGCGGGCGCAGACCCTGCCAGGAAGCGCCGATGTTGCCGATCGTGACCGGCAGGCCGATCGCCTTGCTGGCAATCCGCTCGACATCGCCGCGATAGGCATCGATATGCGGCAGCACCGCGTAGCGCAGGCCAAGCAGCAAAAAGCAAAAAAGGAAATACGCGAGCACCGTCAGACGCAGCAGCCAGCGCAATGCATGAAAACTGGCAGCATCGGCGCGCATAAGGCTTCGTCGAATCAGATGCCAGGTCGTCTTCAAGGTCGCGGCAGCGTGGCGTTGATCGTTAGGCATCAATCAAAAAAGGTCGAAGCGACTTGACGTAGAATGAATCGGGAAGACGACAAAGGAACAAGGCCGTGTGCACGTCCGGCAAGCCATAAAACAGCCTACTTTGCCGAACTTTGTGTTTGCTTAAATTTTTCCGGAACCTCTAGGATACTATCCCTCGGCACGTGACGAACGACCCTATGACCACTATTGCCGCCTCGCGGTTCTACCAGCGCTGGATCAACGGCAATCCGGCCCGCGCGCAGCAAATCGAGCAAACTGCCAGATTATCCCTGAACACAGAAAGCTTCGCAGTCTTTTTGCAGAGCGAACTGGAAGCCGGCGCATCGCTGCCGGCAGCCATGCGGCGGCTGCGCAATCTGGTCATCGCTACACTGATCCGGCGCGATCTGGGCGGACAGGCCGATTTGGCGGAAGTGGTCGATACGATGACGGTGTTCGCCGACTTCGCGGTGCAACGCCATCTGGCCGCCATCAGCACTGAGATGATTGCGGTGTACGGCACACCGACCGGCGGCGAGTCGGGCGAGCCGCAGGAAATGATCGTGCTCGGCATGGGTAAGCTGGGCGGCGGCGAACTGAACGTATCGTCCGACATCGATCTGATCTTCGTCTATCCGGAAAACGGCGAAACGGTCACGACGACGCCCGAGCAGCGCCAGCTCTCGAACCAGGAATTCTTTACGCGTGTCGGCCGCAAGCTGATCGCCGCGCTGTCCGAAATCACTGAAGACGGCTTCACCTTCCGCGTCGACATGGCGCTGCGTCCCAACGGCGCTTCCGGCCCGCTGGTCGCCAGCTTTGCGATGGTGGAGGAATACTTGATTGTCCAAGGTCGCGAGTGGGAACGCTATGCCTGGGTCAAGGCCCGCCCGCTGACCGGCAGACCGGCCGACATCGCAGCGCTGGACAAGATCGTGCGCCCTTTCGTCTATCGCCGCTACCTGGATTACGGCTCCATCGACGCGATCCGCAACATGCATGCGCAGATTCGCGCAGAAGTTACGCGCCAGGAGGCCCGCCACCCGGAACGCAGCAACAACGTCAAGCTGGGGCGCGGCGGTATCCGTGAAATCGAATTTCTCGCGCAGGTCTTCCAGTTGATCCGAGGCGGCCGCGATGCCGCCTTGCGCGACCGCTCCACCCGCCGCACGCTGCGTATCCTGGCGGAAAAGCAGTTGTTCAAGCCCGAGGTCGTCGACAGGCTGTTGCATGCCTACACTTTTCTGCGCAACGCCGAACACCGCTTGCAATATCTGGATGACGCCCAAACGCACACGCTGCCACCAAACGACGATGACAAAATCGCCGTGGCGCGCATGATGGACTTTGCCGATCTGCCCTCCTTTCTCGCCGAACTCGATGCGCAGCGTGCCTTCGTCGCACAGCAATTCGATGAAATTTTCAGCGATCCGAAAGAACAGGAATCATCGTCGAACGAATCCGGCGGAGCGACGCTGAGATCGGTGCTGAGCGATACGGACAGCGAAGAAACGATCGCCCTCTATTTGAACGGACTGTCTTTCGATCGCGCGAGCGAGGCCGCACAGCGCTTGATGGCAACCTGGCGCTCGCCGCGCCTGCAGTCGCTTCCGGAAGCCAGCCGCGACAAGCTCGTCGCGCTGGTCAATGCATCGCTGCCGCTGATCGCCAAAGTCACGGACGCACGCTTTACTGCCCTCAGCCGTCTGCTGGATTTCTTCGAGACGATCGCGCGTCGCGCAGCATACCTGGCGCTGCTGACCGAATATCCGCATGCGCTCGAACGCGTGATCCGCATGATCGCGGCCAGCGATTGGGCAGCGAAATATCTGACGCGCCATCCCTTGCTGCTGGACGAATTGCTGGACGACCGCACGCTGAAGGCCGCACCGGACTGGAAGGCGTTTGCGCGCGACTGCCAGCGCCAGCTCGACGAAGCACGCGGCGACACCGAACGCCAGATGGACGTGCTGCGCGAAATGCATCATGCGCAATTGATCCGCTTGCTGGCACAGGATCTGGTCGGCGATCTGACGGTGGAAAAACTCGCAGATCATCTGTCCGAACTGGCAGACCGCCTGGTCGCCGCCACGCTGCGCACCATTTGGCAGATGCTGCCGAACCGCCATCGCGAAGAACCGCGCTTCGCCGTCATCGCTTACGGAAAGCTCGGCGGCAAGGAGCTCGGCTATGCCTCAGACCTTGATGTGATCTTCTTGTTCGACGACGAAGACCAGGACGCGCCTGCCTTGTATGCCAAGCTCGCGCAGCGCTTCATCACCTGGATGACCGCCCACACGCCGGCCGGCATCCTGTTCGATATCGACATCGCATTGCGGCCCGACGGCGCGAGCGGCCTGCTTGTATCAAGCCTTGCCTCCTTCGAGAAGTACCAGATGCATTCGGCATGGCAATGGGAGCACCAGGCGCTCACGCGTTCGCGCTTCTGCGCCGGCGATGCTGAAATCGGTGCGCGCTTCGAAAGCATCCGCGAAAACGTTCTGCGGCAGCGACGCGATGTCGACAAGCTGAAACGCGATGTCCTCGACATGCGTAAGAAGATGCATGAAGCGCATCCAAACCCGAGCGGATTGTTCGATCTGAAGCATGACAGCGGCGGCATGATCGACATCGAGTTCATGGTGCAATACCTCGTCCTGCGTTTCGCCAGCGAGCACCCGCGCCTGACGGGGGACATCGGCAACATCGCCTTGCTGAAATTATGCGGCGAAATAGGCCTTGTCGACGCCGGACTGGCGCTGAAAGTAGCGGACGCCTATCGCTTGTTCCGGAAGATGCAGCACCAAATCCGGTTGCAGGGCGAAGGCAAGGCGCGTGTCGAACGCGCAGCAGTCGAAAATGAAATCGATGCCGTCACGCGACTATGGCACGGTGTATTCGCCGATTGAATTGATGCGCCGGGAATATGAAAATTTCGGCGCGATACGTAACGGCAATTCTTGGATTGTTTGAACCGCGCTGTCAAAGCGCCGGCCAACCAAAGGTAGGTAACGCTGCATTAATGTTGACTTAATCGAGCGCTGACTAATCTCTTCCCATTCGGCACACAAGCCCGCCATAGCGCTCGCGAGCCGCTATATCGTGTTCAACATGGGAGCGATATGCAGAACAAGCCCGTCTATTGGATCCATCCTTCAAATGGATTCGACAAGCAGCGTTCCCCGCAATCGACCATGCCGGCTCGCCAATGCGGAACGTGCACTTCCTGCTGCCAAGGCTGGCTGAAAGGCAGCATACGCGGTCATGAAATGTATCCAGGGCAGCCTTGCCACTACGTTCTGGCCGACAGCTGCTCGATTTACGCGTCGCGGCCGGTATCGCCCTGTCGGGATTTTTCCTGCGCATGGCAAACGATGCCACAGTTGTTTCCGGACGATTTCTGGCCGGAACGTGCAGGCTTCATTGTCAAGCGCGCTATCTGGGATGAATTCGACGTCTTTTTCCTGGTGCCCGCTGGTAAAAATCCGGGAGAAGAACACCTCAACTGGATGACCAAGCTTTGCCACGCAACGGGCATCCCGTTCTTCTACATCGTCGACGGCGAAACAACCGGATATGGACCCGCACCATTCGTCGAGCGACTCAGCGAGTATCGGGCGAAGAACAAGCCGGTGGTGGTGAACTAGCGCGAATTGCGCGGCGCATGCCGAAAACAAAAAAGCCCGCTTACGCGGGCTTTTTTCTTGAGGTGTAACGCTTACTTCGCTGCCATCAAGGCAGTGGTCGTATCCAGCATGCGATTCGAGAAGCCCCACTCGTTGTCGTACCAAGACGAGACTTTCACCAGGCGGCCGGACACCTTGGTCAGCGTCGAATCAAAGCTGCTCGATGCAGGATTGTGGTTGAAGTCCACTGACACCAGTTGATCGGTCGAGTAATCCAGAATGCCTTTTAACGAGCCGTTCGCCGCTTCTTTCATGATCGCATTGACTTCTTCCGCCGTCGTATCGCGCGCGGCGATGAAGGACAGATCGACGATCGACACGTTGATCGTCGGCACGCGGATCGCGTAGCCATCCAGCTTGCCGTTCAGTTCAGGCAGCACCAGACCGACCGCGGCGGCGGCGCCGGTCTTGGTCGGGATCATCGAATGCGTGGCGGAACGTGCACGGCGCAGGTCTTCGTGCATGACGTCGGTGAGCACCTGGTCGTTGGTGTACGAGTGCACTGTCGTCATCAGGCCATTCACGATGCCGAGCTTGTCGTTCAACGGCTTGACCAGCGGCGCCAGGCAGTTGGTCGTGCACGATGCGTTCGAGATCACGGTGTCGCTGGATTTCAGTACGCTGTGGTTGACGCCGTACACGATGGTGGCATCGACATCCTTGCCGCCCGGTGCGGAAATGATGACTTTCTTCGCGCCGCCCTTCAGGTGGGCCGATGCTTTTTCTTTCGTCGTGAAGAAGCCGGTGCATTCCATCACGACGTCGACATTCAGGTCGCCCCATGGCAGCTTGGCCGGATCGCGTTCGGCGAAGACCTTGATACGGTCGCCGTTGACCACCATGCAGTCGCCATCGACCGCAACGGTGCCAGGGAATTTGCCGTGCACGGTGTCGTAGCGAGTCAGGTGCGCGTTGGATTCCGGTTTGCCCAGATCGTTGATCGCAACGATTTGGATATCGTGCGTCTTGCCGCCTTCATAGTGGGCACGCAGGACATTGCGGCCAATGCGGCCGTAACCGTTAATTGCAACGCGGATGGTCATCTTTTTCTCCAGAGAAGTTCAACAGTGTTCAGCAAAACCAGTTCATGGCGGCCAGCGTTTGATGTGTTATTCGTTGCAAGCCACCTGCAGCGCGGTCAGATCGTGCCAGCCGTATCCGGCTTCCATTAAATCCAGGCCGTCCCATGTAAAAGCCTGTTCGACCAGCAACTCCGCGCCGAGTTCTTCATAAAACTTGCGGGCCGGCTGGTTGTCGGTGATTACCCAGGTCAGCAAGCTGACTGCGCCGTATTGCTGCAGCTGATGCGCCACCAGGGACAGCAATCGCTTGCCCACACCGCCGCGCTGCGCGATCGGCTTGATGTAGATCGCAGTCAGCTCCGCGTTGCAATCGAGCTTTTCAGGCGTGAGCAGCATGCCGGCCGCAAAGCCGACGACTTCCGTACCCGCTTCCGCCACGTACACGCAGATGCCCGGCATCTTTGCGTTCAGCACCTGCGACCACATCGCGGTGCTTTCTTCCGCACGCATGTTGTCCAGATACGCGTCG
>DATAHI010000287.1:0-6887 GCA_036263255.1 Oxalicibacterium sp.
GTCTTCCGAATTGCCGAACCCGCCGACTGCCGCCCCGAGCGCGCTGGCAAGGCCGGCCAGGCGCGTCGGAACCGTATTGGCGACGTTCCGGTTTTGGTGTGCGACTAATTGCAGATCGTTGCCGCTGCCCTGCAGCGTATAGGAAAAGAAGAGGCCGCTGCCATTGTCTATCTGCAGCGCGGCGGCGCTTGCCGTCATGCTGCCGGCAGTGACCAGTGTATAGGTCGCACCATCGCTTACCGCACCGGTGAGCAGCGGACGAATCGTCGCGCCGTCAGATAGTGTCGCGTTGCCGCTGACAGCAATCTGGTCGCTCGTGCCGTTCGCACCGATGCGCGCTTCCAGTACACCGTTCGCGCCTTGGGTGTAGTTGCCGCCGACCTGAATCGTGCGGAACGCGCCGCTCGTCGGTGCCTGCAGCGTGCCGCTGACGTTCAAGTTGCCGCTGGTGCCAAATGCGCCATTGACGCGCAGGTTCGCAGCGTTCGCAATGTCGACGGTGTTGACTGTGCCGAGGCCATAGTTGAACGTCGTGCTGCCGCCTTGCACCGCGATGTTCTGGAAATTGCTGAGCTGACCTGATTCGAATACCTGGACGCCGTTCGTCTGCAGCGTATTGGTGCCGGCGCCGCCATCAATCGTGCCGATCACGGTGCCGCCATAGAGGTTGAGCGTGTCGTTACCGTTGCCCATGTCGATCGCCAGGCCGTTCTTGCCCTCAATGCGGCCATAGTTGGTCAGGCTGTCGTCGCCGTCACCCATCTGGATCGCGGCACCGGCTACGGTGCTGTTGTTTTCGCCGACACGTACAGTGTCCGGTCCGCCGGTAATGGTGCCGCTCGCGTTGTTGACGATCGTGTCGTTGAAATTACCAACCAGGCCAATTGCCACTTCGCGTCCGGCGGTGATGTTGCCGTCGTTGATGATTTTTACCGCAGCGCCGGTGGCCGTCGAGGTGCCGCGGCCGCTAGCGACTGCAGTGCCGTCGGCGCCGTCGTCGATCAGGATGGCGTGGCTCTGTCCATAGATTGTGGCATTTGCGTGATTGATGATGGTACCGCCGCCGGCTGCGATGCCGTCCGCGCCATTAGGCTGCCCGCCTGAATCGAGACCGCCGGCACCGAGACCCTGAATCACGCCATAGTTCTCGATGTAAGCGACGCCGTCGATGTCTACACCGTCGCCATCGCCGTTGTTCGTCGTGCCCAGGCCCAGCTGGTTGTAGACATTTCCTGCACCCGCGTACTTGCCGCTGATGGTGCCGTAGTTGATGACGACGCCATGTCCGTCCAGACCAACGCCGGAGCCGTTGTTGCCGGTGAGGGTGCCACCGGCGTAATTGATGATCACGGGGTTGTCGACTTGCACGTTGGACGTCGTTACGCCGTTGACCACTTTGTCGAACGTCACGCCGTTCGTGCCGATGCCGGTGACAATCAATTGGTCGATGCCGATCAGATCTGCATCTGCCGTGGCAGATACCGGATCACCGCCGTCCACGCCATGGCGCGAACCGGTGATCGCGCCATGATTCAGGATGACGGCGTTCTTCATCGCATCGTCGATCGATACGCCGTCGCCCGCCTTCGGCGGCGAGCCGCTGGAGCAACCGGCCAGATAGTCCGGACAAGAGGTATTGACCGGGCTGGTCGAATAGATCTGGCCGTAGTTGGTGAGCGTCGTGTTCGCGCCCATCTTGATTGCGGACGAACTGCTGGAAGTGATGACAGCACTCGTGTTGCTTGCCGAACCGTTGATGATCTGGTTGCCGGTGGTCGTGAATGCGACGTTCGTCTTGATCGCGTAGGTCTTGCCGTCGGTGACGACGCCGGATTGAGAGATCGTGCCCTGATTGTTGATTACGAAGCTGTCTGAAGCCTTGTTGACCCGAATGGTGACGTCGCCGACCGCATCGATCAGCGCGCCGGCCGAGTTGTTGAGAGTCAGGTTGGTTGAATTGGCGTTCAGGTCGATGCCGCGTGCCGTGCCGGTTTGCCGGATCGTGCCGGCATTGTTGATAGTCGAAGTGCCGGTGCCGACCGTCACCGCGACTGTGCTACCGGAGACGAGCAGTGCGCCGCCGGCATCCACCGATCCGTTCGTATTCGTGAGGGTCTTTCCGACGGTATCGGTCTGACCAGCCGTCACGGCAAACTGTGCGTAGGCTGGTACGGCAAAGGCCGCTTGCAGGGCAATCACAAGCGGGAGCGGACGTAACGACGAATGACGAAAGCGCATGCGGTTCTCCCTGATAGCTTATAAAAGCCGGGATTATGCGTAGCACTTATGACAAGGTTGTTACGGAGCCGATGCTTAATGTGAAATCGCATTCGGTGTCGCTGCGGCGATACGCGCAAACCGGTTCAGCATGTATGGGAAGATGCCGCTGGCGCGGCGATTCTTGCCGGCAAAAGCCGTTTTCGATACAATGAGAACAATTCTCAACTGTCGGTTGAGTGCCTCGCAATCCCCGCAATAAAAAAAGCGTCTTTGCTCCCGCAAGCTGAAAGCAGTTCCTCTGCGCCGTTTCAGACAGCTTTGCCTTCCTAGTAAAATACGCGTTTTTTCCTTTCGTCCGGAAAGATGCGGAGGGAAGGGCGCGTCACTCGCGCGGCAATCTTCTTAATCTGGATGTATCGATCTTATGGCTGCCTTTGAAACCTGTCGTGTGCTGAGTGTTCATCACTGGAACGACACGCTGTTCTCCTTCACCACTACGCGCGAGCCGAGCTTCCGCTTCGAAAGCGGTCACTTCGTGATGATCGGTTTGCCGATCGACGGCAAGCCACTGATGCGCGCCTACAGTATCGCCAGCCCATCGTGGGAAGAGCATCTTGAATTCCTGTCGATCAAGGTGCAGGACGGCGCACTGACCAAGCACCTGCAAAATCTGAAGGTCGGCGACGAAGTACTGGTTGGCCGCAAGCCGACCGGCACACTGGTGATTTCGGATCTGCTGCCCGCCAAGCGTTTGTTCCTCTTCGGCAGCGGCACCGGTCTTGCGCCTTTCATGAGCATCATCCGCGATCCGGATACCTACGAGCGTTTCGAGCAAGTCGTCCTGGTACATGGTGTGCGTCTGGTCAGTGAGCTCGCGTACCGCGATTACATCGCCAAGGAGCTGCTGGAAATCGAAGGTCTTGGTGAAGAGATCGCCGCCAAGCTGCTGTATTACCCGACCGTGACGCGTGAACCATTCATGCATGAAGGCCGCATCACGACTGCGATCTCCACCGGCAAGCTGTGCAAGGATCTCGGCATCGATCCGCTCGATCCGCTGACCGATCGCGCGATGATTTGCGGCAGCCCGGCAATGCTGAAGGACACGGCACACGAACTGGACACACTGGGCTTCGAAGTGTCGCCCGGCATTGGCCAGCCCGGCGACTACGTGATCGAACGCGCGTTCGTAGAACGCTGATCGAATTGCCTCGCGATTGGAAAGCCGCCTGCAGGCGGCTTTTTTTTTCGACTGACAGCCGCAACGAGAGTCGTTGACCAGTAGTAATATCACTGTTCGCCAATCTCATGCCGTTTATCCCACCCGCCGGAACTTTACTTATTGATGAGTAATCAAGGCCTTGTTGGACAAAATAATAACGATGTCTATCGAGCCACTCCGTGAAGATTCGCGCTCATCTCACCTTGATTGCCATTGCGACGCTGGTTCCTGTGGTCGTGTTTTCTGCTATCGCGGTCGAGAAGCTGCTGGATGCCGAGCGTCAGTCGGCGATCGGGAGCATGCAGGAAACGGCGCGACTGACAGCGCTTGTGGTTGACCGCGAACTGCAGAGTGCGCAAGCGGCCTTGCTGGTGCTCGGCACTTCCAGAAGCCTGGCGGACAAGAGCCTGTATGCCTTCTACGAGGAGGCGCGCGCGGCTGATCGCGGCTTCGGTGCCGCCACCATCCTGTGGGATCAGAGCGGCCGCCAATTGCTCAATACCGAACGGCCGTTCGGGGCCGGCCTGCCGCAGACCGATGTGAGCGAGCACGTAGCGGAAGTGCTACGCCGGCAGACCACCACCGTTTCCGGCGTTGCGGTCAGCGCGGTGACCGGCAATTTCGTCACCATGGTCAGTATTCCGGTGATGCCGGACAAGTGGCGGCCTTATGTGCTGACGGAAATCTTCGCGTCGCACTACTTCACCCGCGTATTCGCACAGAGCCACATTCCGGCTGCGTGGACGGTCGCCATCGTCGATGCCAAGGGCCGCACCATCGCATGCAGTTGCAACGACAATGGCATCGTCGGACAACCTGCTGCACCAGACCTTATTGCCGCAGCGGCGGGAAAGATGGAAGGATCGATACGCCACGATATTAGCGGTACCGATTCCTACGAGGTCTTCACGCACTCCGCATTTTCCGGCTGGACGATCACCGTTTCGGCACCGGTCGAGGTCATTGAAGGTACGGCGGATCAGGCCGTGATATTTTCCTCGATCGGTCTTCTGATTGCGCTGCTGGGCGCAATCGGCACGGCAGTGCTGGTCGGCAATCGCCTGGCGCGCGCCATTCAGGACGTGGGCAAGTCCGCGGCAGCGTTGGGACGCGGCGAGCAGCCATACGCTCGACCCACCGGCGTGGAGGAAATGGATCGGCTAGGCAAAGTGCTGACGTCGGTCAGCGACGTGCTGATGCACGAAAAAAAGTCGCGGCAACAGGCCGAAGCGGAACGCGAGCACCTGCTGCTCAACGAGCAAGTGGCGCGCAAGAACGCGGAAGACCAGAATGCAGCGAAGGATCGTTTCATTGCAATGCTCGGCCACGAATTGCGCAATCCGCTGAGTGCGATCAGCGGTGCAATCTCATTGACAAAGACGGGCTGCGCGGCGCCGGAAATGCTGGATCGGGCACATGCAATCATCGAGCGGCAGACCAGCCACCTCAGTCATATCGTCGACGATCTGCTGGATCTGAGCCGGCTATCCATGGGAAAGATTTCGCTGAACCTGGAGCGCGTCGATCTTGCCGCCGTAGCGCGCGCTTGCGTCGAGGCCCTGCCATCGACACGGCCGCATGCGCCCGTGCGTACGCATATCGAGGAGCAGCCGGTATGGGTGCGTGCCGACCGTACACGGCTTGAGCAGATCGTGACGAACGTGTTGGGTAATGCGCTGAAGTTCACTCCTGCCAGCGGCATCATCGACGTAACGGTAAAGGCAGATCACGAAACGGCGATTCTCACCATACGCGATTCAGGCATCGGCATTTCGCGCGAGTTGATGCCCTTCATCTTCGATGCCTTCGTGCAGGGCGTCGCGCAATCCGATCGTTCAATCGGTGGCCTCGGCATAGGCTTGAATCTGGTGCGTCAGCTGGTGGAGCTGCACGGCGGTTCCGTGCACGTGGCGAGCGACGGCATGGGCAAGGGCACGTCGGTTTCTGTACACCTACCGTCCGTACGACCCGATGTGTTGGAGGAATACGTGCAGCCAGAGCAGGAAGCCGCTCCCGTTATCACGGCTCACAGTATTTTGCTGGTGGAGGACAACGAAGACTCGCGCGAAATGATGGCGTCGCTATTGCGCGTGAAAGGCTTTCGCGTACTCGAAGCAGCAAACGGCGCGAATGGCATGCGTCTGGCGCGCGAGGAGAAGCCTGCAATCGCGATCATCGATATCGGACTGCCGGATATGGACGGCTACGATGTGGCACGTCGTCTGCGTGCCAGCAGCGGCACTCGCGACATCCAACTCGTGGCGTTGACCGGTTACGGGCAGGAAGGCGACCGACAGCGTGCCCTGCAGGCGGGATTTCATCTTCATCTGGTGAAACCGGTCGATGCCGACACGCTGCTATCGGCCATCGCGCAATTAGACATCGGCAGACAGCCGGTCGCGTGAAAGATCACATCGCCGGATGTTGCGAGCGTGAACGGCGATATATCGCACCCAGTATCATCGTCACGCCGAGGCTGGGCAAGGCCGAGCCGATCTGTGGCATCAGAACAGGGCAAAGATGAAAGATCGCAATGCCGATCAGCCAGATCAGCACTGGCATCGGCCGCAGCTTGCTTGCGGGCGCTTGCCCTCCCGCTGCCAATTGCGAGATCACGACACCGAACAGCGGTACGAATACCGAACTGAGCAGCAGCAGAAACGGCTCCAGTCCGTGCATGGGCAATATCAGCGCGCAAACGGTCGCCAGTACTGCGAGCGCAATGCCCCAGCTGCGGGTCGAATAGCGGTGGTTCAGAAAATTCAGCGACACCGAGCCGGAATAAACATCGCCGTAGGCGTTGTCCATTTCATCGATCAGGATCAGGCCCAGTGCCAGTAGCCCGCCTTGCGCGAGCAGCATCAGATTCATCAGGTCTGCGTCCGGCGTAGTGGTCGCAACGATCAGCGCGCCCAAGGCATAGCACCAGACGTTCGCGATCGCAAAACCGATCCAGGTGCCGCGGAAAGCATCACCGCTTTTTTTTCCGTAGCGCGCATAGTCGGCCACCAGCGGCAACCAAGAGACGGGCATTGCCATCACCAGATCGATACCTGCCAGCGTACTCATGGAGCCATCGCCGCTCTTGTTCCAAACCGTTTGCAAACCTTGCGTCTGCGCCTGGTGAAAAAACTGGAAGCTCAGCCAGATCAGCGACAGGATTACCAGCGGCAGGCCGAAGCGGCCGACGAAACGGCGTACAAGCTTGATCATGGAGCCGGTCGCGAGCGCAATCAGCAATAGTCCCCAGAACAGCGCGGTCGCATACGGCACCCAGCTTGCATCGATGCCCAGTGTGGTCCTGATCAATGCGGTGGTACCGTCGCGCATTACGACCAGCTCGAACGCGGCCCAACCTATCAGCTGCACGATGTTCAATATCACCGGCAGCTTGGCGAAGCTGGTGCCCAGCGTCTGAGACATCAGCACTGGGCTCGGCACGCCG
>DATAHI010000288.1:0-6291 GCA_036263255.1 Oxalicibacterium sp.
AGGCTCGTCGTACCGGAAGCGGCGTTGGAGTCAGCCGACATCTTCTGCATGGCTTCCTGCGTTTCGACGTTGTCCTTCGCCTTGATCGACAGCTGGATGCTGCGAGCCTTGCGATCGACGTTGATCACCATTGCTTCAACGGAGTCGCCGACTTTCAGGTGCGTACCGGCATCTTCCACGCGATCGCGGGAGATTTCGGAAGCGCGCAGGTAGCCTTCGACTTCATCCGACAACTGGATCACTGCGCCCTTAGGCTCGACCGACTTGACCGTGCCAGTAACCAGCGCGCCCTTGTCGTTCATTGCAGCGTAGTTGTTGAATGGGTCGCCTTCCAGTTGCTTGACGCCCAGCGAAACACGCTCGCGTTCCACGTCGATTGCCAGCACGACTGCTTCCAGCTCGTCGCCCTTCTTGAACTTGCGAACGGCTTCTTCGCCGCTTTCGGTCCAGGACAGATCGGACAGGTGAACCAGACCGTCGATGTTGCCAGGCAGGCCGATGAACACGCCAAAGTCGGTGATCGACTTGATCGCGCCCTTGACCTTGTCGCCCTTCTTGTGGGTCACAGCAAAGTCGTCCCATGGGTTCGGCTTGCACTGCTTCATGCCCAGGCTGATACGACGACGCTCTTCGTCGATTTCCAGAACCATGACTTCGACTTCGTCGCCCAGCTGGACAACCTTGTTCGGAGCAACGTTCTTGTTGGTCCAGTCCATTTCGGAAACGTGCACCAGGCCTTCGATGCCTTGTTCGACTTCGACGAATGCGCCGTAGTCGGTCAGGTTGGTGACTTTACCGAACAGGCGGGTACCTTGTGGGTAACGACGCGACAGACCGGTCCATGGATCGTCGCCCAGTTGCTTGACGCCCAGCGAAACGCGGTTCTTCTCTTGATCGTACTTGAGGACTTTTGCAGTGATCTCTTGGCCAACCGACAGCACTTCCGACGGATGACGCACACGACGCCATGCCAGATCGGTGATGTGCAGCAGACCGTCGATGCCGCCGAGGTCGACGAACGCACCGTAGTCGGTGATGTTCTTGACGACGCCGGTCACAACGGTGCCTTCCTTCAGCGTTTCCATCAGTTTCTGACGCTCTTCGCCCATCGATGCTTCGATGACGGCGCGACGCGACAGCACGACGTTGTTACGCTTGCGGTCCAGCTTGATGACCTTGAATTCCAGGGTCTTGCCTTCGAACGGGGTGGTGTCCTTGACCGGACGGGTATCGACCAGCGAACCCGGCAGGAAGGCACGGATGCCGTTGGTCAGAACGGTCAGACCGCCCTTGACCTTGCCATTGACGGTACCGGTAACGATCTCGCCGGACTCCATCGCTTTTTCCAGCGAGAGCCACGAAGCCAGACGCTTGGCCTTGTCACGCGACAGGATGGTGTCGCCAAAGCCGTTTTCCAGCGATTCGATCGCAACGGTGATGAAGTCGCCGACATTGACTTCCAGCTCACCGCTGTCGTTCTTGAATTCTTCGATAGGAATGAAAGCTTCCGATTTCAAGCCTGCGTTCACGATCACGAAGTTGTGATCAATGCGAACGACTTCGGCCGAGATGACTTCGCCGGAACGCATGTCCTGACGGGACAACGATTCTTCGAACAGCGCGGCAAAGCTTTCCATGCCGGAGGTTTGTTGGGAATTAACAGCAGTAGACATAGTGTGAACAGGTTTTTGACCACTATCCGTTTTGCACTCGGTTCGTTTCATGCAAACCGTACGGATACTGGGTTAGGTTACTCATCGTCTGCAAAGCTTTGCGCCACGCAGACACCACATACAGCAATCAAGACTTCGTTACAGCGGCATACCAGCCAAGCACCTGTTCCACCGCCTGATTCACGGTCAAGTTCGAAGTGTCCAGCAAATACGCACCTTCGGCCGGCTTGAGCGGAGCGACTGCCCGACTGGCGTCGCGTGCATCGCGCTCGTTCAAATCTTTCAAAAGGTCGTGCATATTAGCAGAAAATCCCTTGTCAATCAATTGCTTATATCGCCTTTCCGCACGCGCCTCGGCACTGGCCGTCAGAAATACCTTCAGACAGGCTTGCGGGAAGATCACCGTGCCCATGTCGCGGCCGTCCGCAACAAGACCAGGCGCCTCGCGAAAACTCAGTTGCAATTCGACCAGCGCCTTGCGCAAAGCCGGCAGCGCAGCAATTTTCGATGCCGTATTACCAACTTCTTCGGCCCGAATCGCGTTACCGACCTCTTCTTCACCGAGAAAAATTCCGCCGCCAGTGAAGCGCGGACGCAATCCGGCGGCCAAGCTGGCCAGCGCCTGCTCATCCTCCAGCGGGCTGCCGGCACGCAAGGCGGACAACGCGGTCAACCTGTACAGCGCGCCAGAATCCAGATAATGAAAATGCAGTTTGTCGGCCACCAGCTGCGCCACCGTTCCCTTGCCGGAAGCGGTCGGACCGTCGATCGTGATGACGGGAATATTGTCGAGTGTGGACATGAGGAAATCCATTGAGAATCACGCGGACGAGCTTCTGTTGCCCGCGATACAGGCTAGCTTAAAACAGCATCTCTTCGGTCACCTTTGCAAAGGCGCCGAAATAATCGGGAAAGGTCTTGGCCACGCATTGCGGATCATTGATGCGGATCGGCGCGCCACGACGAATCGCACCGTCCAGCGAGGCCAGCGAAAAGCACATCGCCATCCGGTGATCGTCGTAAGTATCGATCGCCGCGGGCTGAATCTGGGCGGGTGGCGTCACGCGTAGATAATCATCGCCCTCTTCCACTGTCGCGCCGAGCTTGCGTAATTCGATGGCCATGGCGGCGAGCCGATCGGTTTCCTTCACGCGCCAGCTGCCGATATTGCGCAAAGTGGTCGGGCCGTCTGCGTACAGAGCGGCGACGGCAATCGTCATCGCGGCGTCCGGAATATGGTTGAAGTCGGCGTCGATGGCTTTCAACGCACCGTTCGATTGCGCTTCGATCCAGTTCTCGCCCAACGTAACGGTCGCGCCCATCTGACGCAATGCATCGACGAAGCGCACGTCGCCCTGAATACTGTCCTTGCCCACGCCTTCGACACGCACCGGGCCGTGCGCGATCGCACCGGCAGCCAGAAAATAGGAAGCCGACGAGGCGTCGCCTTCCACGTGGATAGTCCCCGGGCTGCGATAGCCCTGACCGGCGGCGATTGTGAAGGACTGCCAACCGTCGCGCTGCACCTCGACGCCGAAGCGACGCATCAGGTTCAGTGTGATTTCGATGTACGGCTTGGAAATCAGCTCACCAATGACATCAATCGTCACATTACGCTCTCGCGCCATCAAGGGTGCTGCCATCAGCAAAGCCGTCAGGAACTGGCTCGATACATTGCCGCGCACCTTCATGCGATCGGCATGGATATGGCCGCGTTGGATATGCAGCGGCGGGAAGCCCGGTTCGCCGGTGTATTCGATACGCGCACCGATTTCGTTGAGCGCATCGACCAGATCGCCGATCGGCCGTTCGTGCATCCGCGAGACGCCGTGCAGCGTGTAGTCGCCGCCCATCACCGCCAAGGCCGCGGTCAGCGGGCGGATTGCGGTGCCGGCATTGCCCATGAAGAGATCCGCATGATGCACTGGCAGCACGCCATCGATGCCATGCACGATGTAGTCCTGCGATTCGCCGATCTGCTCCCATTTCACGCCGAGCTTTTGCAGCGCCATCAGCATCACGTGCGTGTCGTCGGACGCGAGAAGATCCTTGATATGCGTAGTGCCCTTGGCAAGCGCAGCCAGCAGCAGCGTGCGATTGGAAATGCTCTTGGAGCCGGGCAGACGCACCGTGCCCTTGGCCTGCAAGGCGGGCTTCAGATCAAGATGATGCGGGTAATGTTTCATGCGTTCTTTTCTTCGGGTGAGGTCGTCGCCTCGGTGTGCTGCAGCCAGGCATCGCGCGCCTGCTGCGCATGCGCAAACATCGCCTGCATTGCAACGGCATCGCCGTCAGCCAGTTGTTTTCGGAAATGCGTCAGTTGCGCGATATAGGCATCGAGTTCACTCAGGATCGCGCCCCGGTTCGCGATACTGATGTCACGCCACATTTCCGGGGAAGAGCTTGCCAGCCGCGTGAAGCCGCGGAATCCGCTGGCGGCATACTGCAACAACAGTTCGGCATTCGGCTTACGCAGCACCTCTTCCATGAAAGCGAAAGACAGCAGATGCGGCAAATGACTGACCGCCGCAAAAATGGCGTCGTGCTGCTCTGGCGACAGGCGATCGACATGCGCGCCGCAGCACTTCCAGGCATTGGCAACCAGCTCAATCTGCGTCTCGGCATTTTCGGCCAATGGTGTCAGCACCACTTTCTTGCCAAGATACAGATCCGCAATCGCGGCATCCGGCCCCGATACTTCGCGCCCCGCGATCGGATGCCCTGGAACGAACTGGCCGATACGCTCGCCCAACGCGCGGCGCGCCGCGGCAACGATTTCCGTCTTAATGCTGCCGGCATCGGTGATGACAGTGGTTTCGGAAAGATAGGGTTTGATCGATGCCAGAACCTGTTCGGTTTGCGCTACCGGCACCGACAACAGCACGAGGTCTGCATCCTGCAGTGCCGCCTCCATCGTCGCAACGGTATCGATAAGACGCAGTTGTTGTGCACGCTGCAGTGACGACGGGTTGCGTCCGACGCCGACAACCTGTTCGACGGCTCCCGCCTTGCGCAGCGCAAGCGCGAAGGAGCCGCCAATCAGGCCGACACCAACGACGACGATTTTCTTCAACGCAGCGCCCATATCCGTTATGCGGCCGTTCAGGCCAGTGCCTTCTTCAATGCAGCGATAAAAGTTTCATTCTCTTGCGGTAGTCCGATCGAGATACGCAACCATTGCGGCAAGCCGTAGTTGCCGACAGGACGCACGATCACGCCTTGCTTTAGCAAAGCCAGATTGATGCGCGCGCCTGCACCAAGATCCTCACCGACCTTGATCAGCACGAAGTTTCCCAGCGAGGGCACATACTCGATCCCCATCGCGTCGAAGGCTGACGTCAATTGGCGATAACCGTCCGCATTCAGTTTTGCGCTGCGTTGCACGAACGCGTCGTCCTGCAAGGCAGCGATCGCTGCCGCCTGCGCCAACGAATTGACATTAAAAGGCTGCCGAATACGGTTCAACAAATCGGTGATGCCAGCCTGCGCGATGCCATAGCCGATGCGCAAACCCGCCAGGCCGTACACCTTGGACATCGAGCGGGATACCAGCAAGTTCGCATAGCGACTTACCCAGGCGATGGAATCGTATTGCATCTCTTTCGGCAGGAACTCGGTATAGGCCTCGTCCAGCACCACGACAACGCTCTCCGGTACCCGCTTCAGAAATGCTTCGATCTGATCGCCCGGAATGAAACTGCCGGTCGGGTTGTTCGGATTCGCAATGAAGATCAGGCGCGTATCCGCAGTGATCGCTGCGGCCATTGCCTCCAGATCGTGGCCGTAGTTTTTGGCATCGACCACGATAGAACGTCCTCCGACCGCCTGAGTCGCCAAGGCATAAATCGCGAACGAATACTGCGCGTAAATCACCGACTGGCCCGGTTGCACGAAAGCGTGCGCAGCCAGTTCGAGAATGTCGTTGCTACCGTTGCCCAGCGTAATCCATTCGGCCGGCACCCCGTACTTCGCAGTAATCGCTGCCTTTAGCTCGAAGCCATTGCCGTCCGGGTAACGACCCGCCTCTGCGACGGCGGCAACCATCGCCTGCTTCGCCGATTCCGGCATGCCGAGAGGATTTTCATTCGACGCCAGCTTGATGATCTTCGCTTCGTCGAGACCGAATTCGCGCGCCACTTCCGAGATCGGCTTGCCGCCCTGATAGGGCGCAATTGCACGAACGTAGTCGGGACCGAATTGAATAGACATGCATACTCCGAAATGATGTGGCGGCCGCATGCCGCCGAAAGCCGATGTGTCGTGCGAAACGACTAGATGCTGACCGGATACGAACCGAGCACCTTGAAGAAGGCCGCGTTGTCCTTCAATTCCGCCAGCGCAGCAGCAACCGTGCCGTCTTTCAGCTGGCCTTCCACATCGACGTAGAAATAGTATTCCCAGGTGCCCATGCGTGCGGGGCGCGATTCGAAACGGGTCATCGATACGCCATGCTTCGCCAGCGGCGCGAGCAGGTTGTATACCGCGCCCGCCTTGTTCGGTACCGACAGCACCAGCGACGTCTGGTCCTTGCCGCTCGGCGCGGTCTGCAGGCGACCGATTACGGCAAAGCGCGTGCGATTGTGCGGATCGTCCTGAATATGCGCCTTGACGATCTGCA
>DATAHI010000289.1:0-7567 GCA_036263255.1 Oxalicibacterium sp.
CGGCGCGGCTCAAGCGTGTCAGCGCAGTGACGTTGACCGCGATCAGTTGATCCAGCTCTTCCGGAGTTGAATCGGTCAGGCCTTTGGTTCCACCCAGCCCCGCGTTGTTGACCAGCATCGTGATTGCATTGTCGTTTGCCAGCTTTTGCTCGACCAGACGCAGGTCAGCTGGCGCTGACAGGTCTGCCTTGATGATTTCTACGGTACGGCCGGTCTCTGCCGTCAATCGTGCTGCAGTTTGTTTCAGCTTGGCTTCATCGCGTGCGACCAAGACAAGGTCGTAGCCGCGTTTTGCAAGGCGGTCCGCGTAGATCGCGCCGATGCCCGCGGATCCACCGGTAATCAGTGCCTTGCCTTTGTTTGCTTGCGTATTCATTTCGATTCCCCTTTAACGATGTCATCGCGTTCCGGCCTATCCGTGACGCCCTGGTAGTTGACATCTGCAGTCTATGGGCTAGACTGGTGTCTCATAAGTCATATATCCCTCGTTTTGGGTCAAAGCGGCGCCATGAAAAGAGTTGCAGTCATTGTTTTTCCCGGCTTCCAGATTCTGGACATGGTGGGCGTCGCCGTATTCGAGGTCGCCAATACGCTGCCGGGCGGTCCTTTCTACGCACTCGACATGTTGTCCGAACGCGGTGGAAGCGTGACGAGTTCGGCCGGCGTCAAAACGGAGACCTCGAAGTTCGGTGAATGCCGATTCGATACCGTGATGGTGGCGGGCGCGATGGACATCCCCGAAGCGACGCCGGGATTGATCGCATTTCTGCGCGCAGCCAGTGCCGAATCGCGCCGTACGGCCAGTATCTGCACCGGCGCGTTCCTGCTGGCCGAAGCGGGTTTGCTCGATGGCCGGCGCGCGACCACGCACTGGTTCGCCGCGCGTGAACTCAAGCGCCGCTATCCGAAAATCCGCGTCGACGAAGATCGCATTTTCATCAACGACGAGCATCGCTGGACCTCGGCTGGCATGACGGCGTGCATCGATTTGTGCCTGGCGATGATTGAGGAAGACCTCGGTGTGGAGGCTGCGCGGTCGGTCGCGAAAAAAATGGTCGTCTATCACCGTCGCACCGGCGGCCAGTCGCAGTTCTCCGCACTGCTGGAACTGGAGCCGAAGACCGATCGCATTCAGAAGGCGCTCAGCTACGCCAGACAGAATTTGAAAAAGGAGCTGTCCGTCGACGATCTGGCCGACGCCGCCAATCTCAGTCGCCGCCAATTCACCCGCGCGTTCCGGGCCGAAACCGGGCAGTCGCCGGCGAAGGCGGTCGAGACATTGCGGGTGGAGGCGGCGCGGTCAATGATCGAAGAGGGCAATCATTCGCTGGAAGTGATCGCGCGCGAGAACGGTTTCGCCGATCCGGAACGCATGCGGCGCGCCTTCCTTCGTGCATTCGGGCAGCCGCCGCAAGCGATACGGCGCGCCGCACGCGCTGCGGCATGACGCTTCAAGCTGCAATGCTGTCCGGCGGATGATCGATAAAGTGTTGCATCAACCAGCGACCGGCCGGCCCCGGCGCATCGTCGGTACGGTGAATCATGTGCAATGAATACTGGCCGCTGATCATGTGCGCCAGCTGCAGATGCACCAGCTTGCCGGTGCGGACGTCCTCGCGCACCATTTCTTCCGGCATCGAACCCCAACCCAGCCCTGATCGCAGCAGCATGTACTTGGCGCCCAAGTCGCCCAGGCGCCAGTCGCGCAGTGCGAGCACGCCGAAATCCTGACCGGCCGTCAGCTGGCTGCGGTCGGTCAGCACCAGTTGCGTGTATTCGCGCGCGACTTCGTTGGGGATGATGCCTGTCATCTGCCCCAGCGGATGTGTCGGCGCTGCGACGGGGATCATGGTGATGTGGCCGAGCTGGTGATGCTGGTAGATGTCGGGAAATTCCAGCATCGGCCCGGCGATTCCGATCTGCGATTCACGAATCGCCACCAGATGCTTGACCGTGCCGAGCGCTTCGATGCGCAGACGCAGGCCGACTGTGGGAAATTGCTGCTGGAAAGCCTGCAGCGCGCGCACCAGGTGGCAGTTCGGATACATCACGTCCACCACGATCGAGACTTCCGCTTCCAGGCCCAGCGCCAGCGTCTTGGCGCGAGCGCGCATCGCATCGATCTTCATGCCTACGGTGCGTGCGTCGGCCAGCAGCGCCTTGCCAGCTTCCGTTAGCGTTGGTTTGCGCTTGCTGCGATCGAACAGCGCCACGTTCAGCTGCGCTTCCAAGTTCGCAATGGTGTAGCTGATCACCGATTGCGTACGGTGCAATTCCTTGGCCGCGCGCGAAAAGCTGCCGCAGTCGATTACGGCCACGAAAACACGCAATTGGTCTAGCGTCGGCAGGCCGGGATCTCTCATATCTATAAAATCGATACTAAATAGCAAAACAATGTGGGTTTTCTGAATACTAACCCTGTCCTACGATGCTTGCAACGACGCGATCAACGCGTCACTCCTCAAAAACAAACAAGGAAAGCGAGCACATCATGACCAAGATCCTTCACATCAACAGCAGCGTGCGTAACAACGGTTCGATCTCCCGCAAGGTCACCGACGAATTTTTGAGCAAATGGAAAGCCAAGCGTCCGGATACCGTCGTCGTCGAACGTGATCTGGCCGCGCATCCACTGCCGCACCTGACCGAAGAAACGCTGGGCGCATTCTTCACGCCGGCCGAGCAGCGTACTCCGGAACAGGCAAAGATCGCGGCTCTGTCCGAATCGCTGGTGCAGGAATTGTTCGATGCCGACGTCATTGTGATCGGCGCGCCGATGTACAACTTCTCGATCACCTCGGGCCTGAAAGCCTGGGTCGATCACGTGGCGCGTGCTGGCGTAACGTTCAAATACGGCGAAAACGGTCCCGTTGGTCTGGTGACTGGTAAGAAGGTTTACATCTTCACGACCAGCGGCGGCGTCTACAGCCAGGGACCAGCGGCGGCAATGGATCATGCAGGCACCTATCTGCGTGCGGTGCTGGGTTTCATCGGCCTGACCGATGTGACGATCGTGCACAGCGAAGGCCTGGCGATGGGCGATGTCGGCGTCGAGAAAGCGCTGGCCCAAACCAGCCAGACCATCAACGAATTGCTGCCGGCCTGATATCCTTCGTCTTTGCACGTAAAAAACGCAGCCCTGCCGAACCCGGTACGGGCTGCGTTTGCTGATGAACGATATTGTTTTGCCATGAAACCCAGCCTCGTATCCGCAACCGCGCCGATTGCTCCCGCCGACATCGAACTCGATTACGTTGCCTCGTGCATCCTGCCGATGCCGTGGGCGAATTTCCGCCTGCATGCCTTCGTCGAGCCGGCCAGCGGCAAGGAGCATGTCGCGATTACATTGGGCGACGTGGCGAACGGTGAGCCGGTGCTGGCGCGCATCCATTCAGAATGCCTGACCGGCGACGCCCTGTTCAGCCTGCGCTGCGATTGCGGCCCGCAATTGGAGGCGGCCCTGCGCAAGATTGCAGAGGAAGGCCGCGGCGCGCTGTTTTATTTGCGACAGGAAGGACGCGGCATCGGTTTAGTCAACAAGATTCGCGCATATCAACTGCAGGATCAGGGCGCAGACACGGTGGAAGCGAATGAGCAGCTCGGCTTCAAGGCCGATCAGCGCGATTACCGGCTGTGCAAGCCCATGCTCGCGCATCTGCAGATTTCGACCTTGCGTCTGATGACCAACAATCCGCGCAAGATCAAGGCGCTGGAACAGCTTGGCCTCAAGGTGACCGAGCGCGTGCCGCTGATCGTCACGCCCAATCCCTTCAACGATCGCTACCTGACCACCAAGGCGGCCAAGCTCGGCCACTTGTTCTAAGCATCCGCACCGGACGTCGCCTGTCGATCTTGCGCTACAGGAGTATGATCGGCGCGTCTCGCAGCGACATGCTGCGACCAAGATGTCGGAGCGCGTATGGATCTCGGAATACGAAACAAGCATGCGCTGGTATGCGGCGCGAGTCGTGGACTAGGCTTCGGGTGCGCGCAGGCGCTGGCGGCGGAAGGTGCGCATGTCACCTTGATTGCGCGCCGTGCCGAGGTACTGCAACAGGCTGCCCAGGAAATCCGTGAAGCCACCGGCAGCATTGTCACTGCAGTGGCCGCCGACATTACGACACGCGAAGGTCGCGAACTCGCGCTCGCCGCTTGTCCGCAACCCGACATTCTGATCACCAACGCCGGCGGCCCGCCGGCCGGCAATTTCCGCGACTGGGAACGTGCGGACTGGATTGCCGCGCTCGATGCCAACATGCTGACGCCGATCGAATTGATCAAGGCCACCGTCGACGGCATGATCGCGCGCAAGTTCGGTCGCATCGTCAACATCACCTCGAGTGCGGTCAAGGCGCCGATCGACATCCTCGGGCTTTCTAACGGCGCTCGCTCCGGATTGACGGGCTTCGTCGCGGGTTTGGCGCGCAAGACGGTTGCGCACAACGTCACCATCAACAATCTGCTACCGGGGCCCTTCGAGACCGATCGCCTGGGGGCGCTTTTCGCTTCATCTGCCCGCGCGACCGGCAAGACAGAAGAGACGATCCGCGAAGCGCGACGACTGGACAATCCGGCGCAACGCTTTGGCACGCCCGAGGAATTCGGCGCGACCTGTGCTTTTTTGTGCAGCCGCTATGCGGGCTATATCACCGGACAAAACATCCTGCTTGACGGCGGTGCCTATCCAGGCACGTTCTGAATAACGCGAGAAAAAGGAAAGGAGCCGCGATGCCGAAGGCAATCAGAATTCACCAGACCGGCGGACCGGAAGTGATGGTCTACGAAGAGGTCAAACTCGGCAAGCCGGGGCCGGGCCAGGCGCTGGTGCGCCAGATGGCCTGCGGACTGAACTTCGTCGACGTGTATTTTCGCACCGGCCTGTATCCGCAGCCCTTGCCGGCAGGTCTCGGCATGGAAGGTGCCGGCGTGGTGGAAGAACTGGGCGAGGGCGTCACGCATCTGCAAGTCGGCGATCGCGTCGCGTATGCGGCAAAGCCGCCAGGCGCCTATGCAGAGCGGCGCGTGATGCGGGCCGATGTACTGGTGAAACTGCCGGCATCCATCAGCTTCGAGACGGGTGCGGCCGTCATGCTGCAGGGTCTGACCGTGCAATATCTGTTTCGTCGCACTTTCGTTCTACAAGGCGGCGAGACCATCCTCTTTCATGCGGCAGCCGGCGGCGTCGGGCTGATTGCCTGCCAGTGGGCGCGTGCAATGGGCGTGACGATGATCGGTACCGTCGGTTCCGATGAAAAGGCGGAGCTGGCGAAGGCGCATGGCTGCGTGCACGTGGTCAATTACCGAAAGGAGAATTTCGTCGAGCGCGTCAAGGAAATCACAGGAGGGAAGGGCGTGCCGGTGGTCTACGACTCGATCGGCAAGGACACCTTCACAGGCTCGCTTGATTGCCTGGCACCGCTCGGCATGATGGTGAGCTTCGGCAGCGCATCCGGTCCCGTACCTCCCTTCGACTTGGGCCAGCTCGCTTCCCGTGGGTCGCTTTTCATTACGCGACCTTCGGTATTCGATTACACGGCCAAGCGTGACGACTTGGAAAAGGCCGCGGCGGAACTGTTCAGCATGATCGAAGGCGGCAAGATCAAGGTCGACGTCCATCAGCGCTACGCGCTGGAGGACGTGGCGCAGGCACACCGTGACCTGGAGTCGCGCAAGACCACCGGTTCCACAATATTGATTCCCTAGGAGAGGCGATGCAGGACGAGAGCGACAACAATCCGATGCAGCATCCGGAAGAGCAGCCCTCCGGTACTGACGGCACACCGAAGTTCGGGCGTTTGCTGCTAGTGCTGGCCTTTAGCATCCTGATCATTGTGCTGCTGACTTTCGGCTCGGAGGCTTATTACACGCGCTGATGTCTACTCATAAGAACATGCCCATAAAAGAGTCGGCTTGAGCCGTTCTTTTTTACGGGTTTTGCTCTTCTATTTTCAGATTCACACGGTGTGGTACACCGCTTTTTCCGGGAAAATCCTGGAAAGCCGCGCGCACCATATAGGGCATCGCGAACGCAAGCGAGCCGTTGCCGCCATCGCTGTCTACCGTCACGTCGTACAGCTTTTTACCATCCTTGCGCGAGATCCGGATATTGAGGTGCCGCTGGAACAGCTGGTAATGGCTTTCCTGATACCCGGTCACGACTGGGCCCGGATACCAGAAGGGATCGTAAAAGGGCCCATAGCCGCGCCAGCGCGGACCGTAGTAAGGTCCCCAGTAAGGCCAGGGATCGCTGTATACCGGTTGCACCACTTTCACGTCGCGCGCATCGATGCGATAGTCCAGCGCAACTTTTAGGTTCGCTGTTTGCGCTGATTGTGCAGGCATGAAGCCGAGACGTTGCAGTTCAGCGCGCACGAGACTCTGATAGCTCTCGTATTCGAGATTGTTCTTCTGTTCGGGATTCGGATCGAATGTATAGGACTTGTCCTGCAGGTCCGTGGGCCAGTCGTGGAACGCGACTACATCGTTCTTGACGACCGACGCGCATCCGCTGAGCAGCATGGCGGAGAGCGCGAGTATCGGCCATAGTCGGAATTTCATCATTCACTCCGGTGATTCGCTTGACGCCATTAGCATAGCGCCAAAGGCGCACTGCCGCTTCGTTGCGCACCGTTGCAGAGAGGAAATGATGTACGGTGTGAAACTATTTCCAGACTTCCGGTTCAGAAGAGTGATTCCCTCTTCCAGAGACGGGATTGGTAAAATGGCACTTTGTCTTTAGCCACGTCCGAACTCTTCTATGCGTACCGATACTCCGCTCACGATTTATCGCAAGGACTACACTCCGCCCAGCTACTGGGTGCACACGGTGGAAATGGGCTTCGATCTTGATCCCGCCGAGACGCGCGTTGCGACGCGCATCACATTGACGCGCAATCTGGCGAACACCGACCGTGCGCTGGTTCTGTATGGCGAGGAGATCGAACTGGCGCAATTGCGCATGAATGGCCGCGAGCTCATTGCGGAGCGCGATTATCAGATCGGAGAAGGGATATTGCGCATCGCGCAGGCGCCGAATGCCGTCACGCTCGATATCGAAACCATTGTTCGGCCCGACAAGAACACCTCGCTGATGGGGCTGTACGTCTCGAACGGCAATTTCTTCACGCAGTGCGAAGCGGAAGGCTTCCGCAAGATCACTTATGTCCCCGACCGGCCCGACGTGATGGCGAAGTACAAGGTAATGCTGCGCGCGGACAAACAGAAATATCCGGTGCTGCTGTCAAACGGCAATCTGATCGAGCAGGGCGATCTGGGCGATGGCCGGCATTACGCGCTGTGGCAAGACCCGTTCAAGAAGCCGTCATATTTGTTCGCGCTGGTCGCGGGCAATCTCGTTTGCCAGGAAGAGACGATCCGTCTCAAGTCGGGACGCGAAGCGTTGTTGCAGGTGTGGGTCGAAGAAGGCAATCTCGACAAGACGCAACACGCGATGACTTCGCTGATCAACAGCATCCGTTGGGACGAAGAACGCTTCGGCCTGGAGCTCGATCTCGACCGCTTCATGATCGTCGCCGTGGGCGACTTCAACATGGGCGCAATGGAGAAC
>DATAHI010000290.1:0-4419 GCA_036263255.1 Oxalicibacterium sp.
TGTAAGGTCGTGCCGTTTTGCTGACCGGTTCGTCCAGTGTGGCAGCTCGTTCGCATTTTTACCATCTTCAGGAGATAAATCTATGCGGTTTACGACGAAAACGATCCCTCTCGTCGGCGCGCTGGCGCTGGCATGTGCGGCCAATGCCTGGTCGCAGGAACAAGTCGTCAGGATCGGCCATGTCGCCCCGCTGACCGGCGCCGTCGCCCACCTCGGCAAGGACAACGAAAACGGTGCGCGCATGGCGATCGACGAATTAAACGCCAAGGGCACCATGATCGGCGGCAAGAAGGTGCGCTTTGAACTGGTAGCGGAAGACGATGGCGCCGATCCGCGGCAAGCCACTGCCGTCGCGCAAAAGCTGGTAGACGCGCACGTTAACGGTGTCATCGGCCACCTGAATTCCGGCACCACGATCCCGGCTTCGAAAATCTACTACACCGCTGGCATTCCGCAAATTTCGCCTTCGACCACCAGTCCTAAATACACGCAACAGGGGTTCAATACCGCCTTCCGTGTGGTAGCGAACGATGCTCAGTTGGGCAACGCGCTGGGCCGCTATGCGATCCAGCATTTTCAGATCAAGAATGTCGCAGTCATCGACGACCGCACCGCTTATGGTCAAGGTGTCGCCGATGAATTCAGCAAGAGCGTGAAGAAATCCGGCGTCAAGATCGTCTCGCAGCAGTACACCAACGACAAGGCCACCGACTTCAACGCGATCCTGACTGCGATCAAGGCGAAGAATCCCGACGTCGTCTTCTTCGGCGGCATGGACGCCGTGGCAGGCCCGATGCTGCGCCAGATGCGCCAGCTTGGCATCGGTACGCATTTCATGGGTGGTGACGGCGTGTGCACCGCACAACTGGGCGCTCTGGCGGGCGCTGGCATGGCCGACGGACAGGTGATCTGTGCGGAAGCGGGCGGCGTCGATGTGGCGCATCAGAAAGGCATGGAAGCCTTCCGTGCGGCTTATCAGAAGAAGTTCGGCAGCGACGTCAAACTGTATGCGCCTTACGTGTACGACGCGGTGATGGTCATGGCGAAGGCTATGCAGAATGCGAAGTCCGCCGATCCCGCCAAGTATCTGCCAGAGCTGGCAAAGATCCAGTACGACGGCGTCAGCGGCCCCATTTCCTTCGATGCGAAGGGCGATTTGAAAAACGGGACACTGACGATCTACACCTTCAAGAACGGCAAGCGGGAAGTGCTGGAAATCACCAAGTAATCAGCCCGAACAACCAAATAAAAAAGCGCCCTCGGGCGCTTTTTTATTTGGTTACAGTTTATTTGAGGGAAAGAATCCACTTCACCAGCGTGCGGGCTTCCGCCTCGCTGACTTGGGTATTCGGCGGCATCGGCACCGTGCCCCACACGCCGCCACCGCCTTTCAGCACTTTTTGCACCAGCTTGTCTTCCGCACCTTTCTGTCCGGCGTATTTGGCGGCCACATCCTTGAATGCAGGACCGACGACCTTATTCTGTACCGAGTGGCAAGCCATGCAGTTCTTTGCCTTCGCCAAATCAGCATTTGCCAATGCAGCATTCGAAGCGCCGGCAGCGAGGACGGCGCACAACAGCCAGGATAATTTCATTACGATTCTTCTCCCAGGAAAGCGGACGATACGGCGCAGCGCGGCAGCCTGCGGCTCAGGCGCGACAATAGCATGAATGCCGCCGTGGCAGCCGATTGACCGCCCTTTGCTTTCGCCCTATGCTGCGGTGGCAAGCAAGGGAGAAACAAGGAAAAACGCCATGCCGTTAATCATTCTGATCGTCGTACTCGCTGTGCTCAAATACCTGGAAGTCGGGCCGCTCGTGAACCTGTCCTGGTGGTGGATCGCGGGTCTCTTCCTCGTTGCATTCATCTGGTTCGAATTCATTGAACGCATGCTCGGGCTGGACAAGCGCAAGGCACACGAGCAACTCGATAAGGCGCGCCGCGAACGCGTGAACAAGACCTTCCGCAAGTAAAAGCGCGGGCCTTCCAACGGCCTTCTGCTTTCTAATGCAAGCGATTGCAGGCTTCGTACTGCTCGACCGCTTCGCGCATCAACCGATCGCGCGCTTCGATGTCTCCATCGTTGGCCGCGCGTACCGCGCTCAGTACCGTGGATAACACCAGCAACGTACGATCGTCGAACATGCCGGCTGCCTGATACATGGCGTGGACTTCTGCTTCGTCGTCGGTACTTAGGGAGGGGATAGGGTTGTGCTCGCTCATGCCGCGAGTAAAGCACGTGGATTGCGTAGGAGCAATGCCGTAAATCTACTGCTAGACCAAACGTCAATGCAGAACTGCCAACGCGTGAATCGGCCACGATTATCTCTTTACGCCCTTCTCCAGCGTGATACCAGACTGGCAAGACCGGCTTGGAAAGCCGGCTCGCGGTACAATCTCGCTTTTGCGGCATTCGTGCCGGTTTCATTTTTTTGCTGGAGCAAACGTGCCAGGTCTACTTCCCAACGTCGATCCCGACGGCCTTCTCGAATATTCCGTCGTCTACACCGATCGCGCCGTCAACCATATGTCCAAGCGCTTTCAAGGCGTGATGCGCGACATCTCGCGCACCTTGAAGCAGGTCTATCACGCGCACTCCGCCGTCGTGATGCCCGGGTCCGGCACCTTCGGCATGGAAGCCGTCGCACGACAGTTCGCCACCAACAAACCCTGCCTCGTGCTGCGCAACGGCTGGTTCAGCTTTCGCTGGAGCCAGATTCTGGAAACCGGCAACATCCCGTCCGCCACCACGATCCTGAAGGCACGTCCCATCGAGAATGGACCGCAGGCCGCCTTTGCGCCGGCGCCGATCGAAGAAGTCGTCGCCGCGATCAAGGAAAGCAAACCCGCGATCGTGTTCGCACCGCACGTCGAAACCGCATCGGGCATCCTGCTGCCGGACGACTACATGCGCAAAGTCGCGGACGCCGTGCACGCAGTGGATGGCTTGTTTGTGCTGGACTGCATCGCGTCCGGAACGATCTGGGTCGACATGGAAAAGACCGGCGTCGACATCCTGATCAGCGCGCCGCAAAAAGGCTGGAGCGGTTCCGCCGGCTGCGCCTTCATCATGCTGAGCGAAATCGCGCGCGAAACCATCGACTCCACGCAAAGCACCAGCTTCGCCTGCGACCTGCGCAAGTGGCTGCAGATCATGGAAACCTACGAACAAGGCAAGGTCGCGTACCACACGACCATGCCGACCGACGCGTTGACCATTCTGCGCGACACGATGAAGGAAACCGAAGACTACGGCTTCGACAAGGTCCGCGCCGAACAGCAGGAACTGGGCGACCGCGTGCGCAAGCTGCTGGCCGAGCGCGGCTTCAAGAGCGTTGCGGCGAAAGGTTACGAAGCACCAGGCGTGGTGGTCAGCTATACGACCGACGACGGCATCCAGTCATCGAAGAAATTTGCTGAGGCAGGTTTGCAGACGGCCGCGGGTGTGCCGCTGCAGTGCGATGAGCCGAATGACTTCAAGACCTTCCGTGTTGGGCTGTTCGGATTGGACAAGCTGCACAACATTGAGCGGACGGTGTTCAATCTAGCGAAGGCGTTGGATGCGATTGCATAAGAAACACCGTCAAAAGCGCATGCAGAAAGTAAAAAGCCGGGCTCGCCCGGCTTTTTACTTTCCACTCAAATTTTTGGCGGCATATTAAAACGTATACAAAAAAGGCCTTTTCTGGAAGCGCAATACAAGACACGAACGTCAGAGTTAGAGCAGAAGAATCGAAGTGGGTTTGCACCAGCAGGCATCTAATGGAAACGCAAAGACCCGCCACAAGGAATCAACGATGTGGCGGGAGAAGTCAAGAACGCCTAAAATACAGCTTGTAAACAAACGGCTGACTAGAGTAAATTACGCCTTGTTTGCTGGGACGATAAGCGGAAAAGCGCGCTTACCGACTTGCGAGGCATACAGCCGCTTGCCATTTTTGAGGGTAATCCAGGGGCGAAAAACCACGGTGTACCCCTCAGGGATTGGGAAGTTGAAGTTTAGTTGTTTCATCCATAGTCACCTCCTTTCTGCCATCGATATGGCGGTTGGGGGTTGAGAAGCCAGCCGTTTGGTTGGCCTGCCACGGCCCTCATAGTGTTCCTTCCGCCAAGAACTCGCACTATGAGGGTCTTCTCTTTTCCCGTCTCGGCAGGGCAGGCACTATGCTGCCGAGGACGCCTTACCTTCTCATGCTTCACCTCTGATCATCATCGCTGCCCTCCCCATCCTCATCTGGATATACAAAGTCTAGAGTAGCAAGAAATGCTTTTATGAACCGTTGTTTCCCGCGTTTAGGCCAGTTGCTTCCCACTGGTGGTAGCTCGCGTAACAAGCCAACAATTGCAGCATGAACGCCTGAAGGTCCGTCGCCACCACCTGATCCACTGCCCGCCGGACGTTCTGGCGTTGCAGCGGG
>DATAHI010000291.1:0-19854 GCA_036263255.1 Oxalicibacterium sp.
TGTTTCTCGGCGAATCCCTGTCTGCCCTTGGAGGATTCGGAATTGCCGGTGTCGTGCTCGGTGTGTTCTTCATCGCTGGCGGTCCCAAACTGCTGCGCACAGCGAAGGACCCGATCCAACGGCAACGCACGCATGTCGGCATCTGGTACGGCTTGCTCACAGGCGCTTTCATTGCCAGCTACACCGTCGTCGACGGATATGCGGTGAAGTTCATGTTGATCGCGCCCATTCTGCTGGAATACATGGGTAACTTCGTGCGTCTCGCAATATTGGCGCCGGCTTACTGGAGCGATCCCGCGGCTGCCGGCATACTGTGGAAGCAGCAATGGAAGTATGCGTTGATCGTCGGCGCGATCAGCCCGGTTTCATACGTGCTGGTGCTGTATGCGATTCGCATCGCGCCGCTTTCGCATGTTGCACCGGCGCGAGAAGTGTCGATGCTGTTTGCCGCCCTGGTCGGGGGTCATCTTCTGAAAGAGGGAGATCGGATGCAGCGTCTTTTTGGCGCTGTGCTCATCGGCGCCGGCGTCTGCGCACTCGCGTTAGGTTAAGCGAAGCCGGGCCGGGGATTAGCAGAGCCCGCGAGCGCGGATGAAGTCCGCCGTCGGCGGGAGGGAATTGGTGCCGGTATATTTTCGAACCGCCGGCTCCGGTAGTCATCGCGGGAGCAGACATCTGCCAACCCGACGATGAGAAAATAAACGCTCACCGGCAAGCTGGCAACGAAGCGTTTCCTATATCGATATGCGCGTTTTCAGCTGTGGCTGGGCTCGCTCTCTTTCAGGTGTGCGGAACACGCTGACCCCCTTCTTCAACAAAATCGTCGAATGACTCGTTGCTGCTTGCATGCAGTTTCGCATACAGACCCTTGTTCGCCAGCAGTTCATCGTGCGTGCCTTTTTCGACGATGTGACCCTTTTGCAGGACCACGATCATGTCGGCGTCGCGAATCGTTGCCAGTCGGTGCGCGATGATGATGGTCGTTCGGTCCTTGCGCAGCACATTCAATGCGCGCTGGATTTCCAGTTCGGTGAAGCTATCTATGTTGGCGGTTGCCTCGTCGAGGATCAGGATCTTCGGTTTAGCCAGTAGCGCGCGCGCAAAGCTGAGCAGCTGGCGCTGGCCGATCGACAGATTGCGGCCGCGCTGGCCGAGCATGGTGTCGTAGCCGTCCGGCAGCTTGACGATGAAGTCGTGCGCGCGTACCGCCTTGGCCGATTCGATCACTTGCTCGCGCGTTGCCCATTGCAAGCCGTAGCGCAGATTCTCTTCCACCGTGCCGCTGAAAAGGAAGGGTTCCTGCAGCACCATGCCGACACATTGGCCCAATGAATCGAGCGTCAGGTCGCGCACGTCCTGGTCCGCGACTTTTACCTCGCCATCCCATACATCATAGAAGCGATGGATCAGCGCGGCGATGCTGGTTTTGCCCGATCCGGTCGGGCCGACCAGAGCAACGGTTTGGTACGGCTTGATGGAGAGACTGACATCGTGCAGCACCGGCTGACCGGGCTGGTAACCGAAGGTGACATGGCGGAGTTCGACCGAAGGCGGAACATCGGCCAGGTCTTGCGCGCCGGGCTTGTCGGCAAGCGTGACTTCGATATCCAGCACTTCGAAGATGCGATGGCCGGACGCCATCGCGCGCTGCATCACGGTGTATTGCATCGTCAGCGTGCGTATCGGGTCGAAAAAGCGCTGCACGCAGAAAATGAAGGCGACCATCACACCGACGTCGAGTCGGCCGTCGACGACGGCGCTACCGCCGACCACGACCACGATCGCCATGGCGAGCCCCGTCAGGATGTCGACGGTCGGCACCATGATCTGCGAGGCGCGCGAGGAGCCGATCTGCGCATGCAGGTTTTCTGTTGCTCGGACGTTGTAGCGCTCCAGGTTGACGCCTTCGCGGCGGTTTTCCTGCACGGTGCGGATACCGTTGATGTTCTCGGCCAGCGCAGCGTTCACGCTGGACGATGCTTCGCGCGCGCGGGTGAAGGCTTTGCGTGCCCACGGCAGCCAAAGATGGCGCACCGCCAACATGACGGGCAGCACGCATAGCGTCAGCAGGCCGAGCTTGAAGTCCATGAACAGCAACACGCCGATCAGTCCAAGCAGCAGGAACAGGTCACCCAATGCGGACACCGAGGTTTCCATGAATTCCTGCAGCGAGTTGACGTCGCCCGCCAGGCGCGACATCAGGCGTCCCACTTGCGTGCGATCGAGGATCGACAGGGACACCTGCTGCAGGTGTTCGAACATTGCGCGTCGCAAGTCGAAGATCACGCGCTGCGCCAGGCGTGCGGCGATCCACTCCTGGAAGAAGTTCGCGACCGCGTTCAGCACGATCAGGACGACGAAGGCGGCGACCACCGTGTGGAACGAAAAGGACGAATTGCCGATTGCGCTGTCGATCGCGTAGCGCACGGTCACCGGGATGCTGACCTGCACCAGTGTGAAGAGGGCGACCGTGAAGACGGTGGCGATCAGCGCGAGCCGATGTGCACGCATGTAGGACCACAGGCGCGATACCACGCGGCTGTCGTAGCGCGAGAAGATTTCCTCGCCGCGCCGGCTGTGGTTCAGGTCGATGGCCGGCTTTCCGGCTTGCGGGATGGTACTCAAGACGTCAGCTCCATGGATGGCTTGAATGAATATTCGTTTGGCGCGACAGCGGCAACGTCGCGCCGCTGCTCTTCGGCACCGCGGTTCTGCAGCTTCCACAACGATGCGTACACGCCGCCCTGCGCGATCAGTTCCTCGTGCGTGCCGCGTTCGGCAATGCGTCCTTCGTCGAGCACGATGATGTGGTTGGCGTGTTTCAGCGAGCCGATGCGATGCGCGATGATGATGGTTGCGCTGTTCTTCATCGCCCCCTGCAGCGCTGCGCGTACGCGTTGTTCGGTGGCGGGATCGATCGCGGCAGTGGAATCGTCGAAGATCATCACCGCCGGATCGGTCAGTACGCCGCGCGCGATCGTCATGCGCTGGCGCTGTCCGCCGGACAGCGCGACGCCGCGTTCGCCCACACGCGTGCCGTATCCCTTCGGCAGCTGTTCGACATGTTCGTGAATTTGCGCGACCGAGGCGGCGTTGATCACGCTTTCTTCATCCGCAGCCGGGTTGGCATAGGCCACGTTGTCGTGCACCGAGGTGTCGAACAGGAAGTTTTCCTGCTGCACCAGGCTGACTGCATCGCGCAACGATTCGAGCTTGAGCGAACGCAGGTCCTGGCCGTCGATCGTGATGCGTCCGCTGGTGACCTCGTAGAAGCGAGGAATCAGGTGCGCGATCGTCGACTTGCCGCTACCCGGCGCGCCGACAATGCCCAGTACCTCGCCGCGTCTCACTTCGAAGCTGAGGTCTTTCAGGATCTTGCGGCCATTCGAGCTGCGGTCGTAGGCGAAATCGACCGATTCGAAGCGCAGCAGGCCCTGCTCGATCACCAAATCCTGTGCGTCCGGCGCATTGCGGATGTCCGGCTCGGCATCCAGCACGTCGAACAGGCGTGCGCCGGCGCCGGTGGCACGCGCGCTGGCGTTGACGATCATGCCGATCTGCCGCAGCGGTTGCTGCAGGATCGTGATGAAGGTCAGGAATTCGGTCAGCGAGCCGACCGTCAGTTCGCCGCGCGATACGCGTTCACCGCCAACCCACAGCACCAGCGCCATCGAGGTGTAGTAGGCCAGCGTCATTGCACTCATATTGCCCATGCGCACCGTGATGCGCTGATTGGACAGACGCAGCGCGGCATCCGAGATGCGGTCGAACTTCGCCATCTCGAAGGCGCGCGAGGTGAAGGCACGCACCACGCGCACGCCTTGCAGGTTCTCTTCCATCGCCAGCGTCAGTTCGGACATCATTTTTTGCAGGCGCTGCCAACTGATGCGAAGCCTGAGGCCGGTGCGCGCCGCATTCCAGCCGACGAAGGGGACGAAACTCAGTGCCAGCAGGCCGAGCGTCGTGTCGATGCCGAGCAGGCGCCAGGAGCCGACGCCGAGCAGCAGCGCCAGTGTAATCACGCGCAGTACGCCGAATTCTAGAAAGGCGCGCACGCCTTCGAGATCGAGCATGCCGCGCGCGATCAGGTCTCCGGTGTGGATCTTGTCGTGATAACTGAAGCTCAGGCGCTGCAGCTTTTCGAAGAAGGCCATGCGCAGGTCGTAGCCAACCTTCTGCGCCAGCGTCTCGCCCAGATAGCCTTGCAGTCCGGTCAGCGTGCCGCGCACTGCGCAGGCGGCAACGATTAGCGCACCGGTCCACAACAGCGAAGCGCGCACGATATCCGGGTTCAGTTGTGCATCGTGCAGCAGATGACCGGCTTGGTCGACCGCGTGGCCGAGCAGGCGCGGCATGATGAGGTTGAAGATCGCCGCGCCGAGCGCCGCCAGGATGGCGAAGCTGAAACGCCATGGGTAACGGCCAGCCAATCTGGTCAGTCGACCGAGCACCTGCGGCATCGCATGCACATCGATCTCCTCGGAATGGTGCGGCAGTATCTTGGCCGGTTTCGACGCTGCTCTAAGCGGCTGCTTGTCTGCTCGTGGGGCCGGATCGGCCGGCTTGGCGTCGACGGGAGAAGCGGAAGAAATACTCATGGAGGACGTTCAATTCGTGGTGGTTGAAACAGACGCGTCGCTGGCTGATGCGTCATCGTGCCACTGCGGCGCGCTTGATCTTCTCTTGCATTTGATGACGCTTTGGCGGACTTCAATTGTCGGCCTGGCATCGTTCCTGCGATTGTTTCAGGAGCCGGTAGGGCGCAGCTCTTCGGCAGATGTTGCGTGAAAGCGGTATTGCGCGGCGGTATGGCCTTGCGGCAGACGATCGCCGCGTCCGAACAGCTTTTGGCGCAGCGAACCGTCTTCGTATTTCTCCTTGTACAGACCGCGATTCTGTAATTCCGGAATCACGAGATCGATGAAATCGCGATAGGTTTCCGGCGCGACGGTGCGGGTCAGGTTGAAACCGTCGAGGTCCGTCTCCGCCACGTATTTCGCAATCTCGTCGACGACTTGCGATGGCGTGCCGACGATGGCGGAGTTCTGTGCACAAAAACCTCGGCTCTGCAACAGCTTGCGGCGCGTCGTGCCTTCGAGAAAATGACGTCCACGCACATTGCCCACGCGCTTCAGGCGGCCAGGATACAAGGCCTCCAGCTTCTCCGGCGTGATTTCCTCGTCCAGCCCGAAGCGCTCGAGATCGATCGCTGCACCGCTGCACATATGGGCGAGCGATGCTTCCGCGCTGGCGTACTGCTTGTAGTCTTCGTACTTTTCGCGCGCCGCTTTTTCGTTTGTATCGACGACGACCGTCAGGCCCGAGAAAACGAGGATGTCGTTCGGCGCACGACCGGCGTCGACCGCAAGCTTGCGAATGTTAGACACGACTTTGGCCAATCCTTCGCGCGACGGCCCGCCGGTGAACACGCACTCGGCGTGACGTGCAGCGAACTCGTTGCCGCGTTGCGAGGCGCCGGCCTGGTACAGCACCGGCGTGCGCTGGATCGACGGCTCGGTCAGGTTGTAGACGTTGTCGACCTTGTAGAACGGACCGTTGTGTTGCACTCGATGAATCTTGCGTGGGTCGGCATAGATTCCGTGCGCCCGGTCCTTCCGCACGGCATCGTCCTCCCAACTGCCTTCCAGCAGCTTGTAGAAGACTTCCATGAAGTCATCGCCCCGGTCGTAGCGATCGTCATGATCGATTTGCTGTTTCAATCCCATCGCGCGTGCGGCGCTGTCGAGGTAGCCAGTAACGATGTTCCAGCCGACGCGGCCGTCGCTCAAATGATCGAGCGTGGCCATGCGGCGCGCGAACAGGTAAGGCTGCTCGTAGGTCAGGTTGCAGGTGACGCCGAAGCCAAGATGTTTGGTGGCATGCGCCATCAGCGGCACGACGTACAGCGGATCGTTGACCGGTAGCTGCACCGCCTCGCGCGCCGTGGCTTCGATACCGTCGCCCAGTACGTCGTACACGCCGACGATATCGGCCAGGAAGACGGCGTCGAACAAACCGCGCTCCAGCAGTTGCGCCAGCTCGATCCAGTATTGCGGCCGCGTATAGTCCACCGAATTGTCGCGCGGGTGCTTCCACAGGCCGTGATGAATGTGGCCGACGCAGTTCATGTTGAAGGCGTTCAGACGGATTTTTTTTGTCATGCCTGTTCTCGATCAGTGTGCGGGTCGGCAGGGCGACGCGCGCGGTGACGCAAGCGGATTACGGCTTTGTGGGACGTCTCCGCCGGGGAAAGATGCGATTGCAAACCGCAACGATAGCAAGCTCTCTTCCACGAAAGAACTAAGCAAAATTCACTTCGATATTTCAGATCGCTGCAATGCTTAGCTGCTTTCGTGGAAAGCGCGCCTCGGCCTTACGACTACCAGCGATATGCGCTGGCGCCGAAGTTCGCCTCGTAGAACGGCGCGATATGGGTGCCGGGTGCGATGATACTGTCGATGCGCTTCAGGTCTTCCGGCGTGAACACGATGTCGACCGCCTTGATTGCGTCTTCCAGCTGTTCTAAAGTGCGCGGACCGGTGATGGCGCTGGTGATGCCGGGCTGCTGCGCAACCCAACCCAAGGCCAGCTGCGACAGCGGCACGTCTTTCTCGGTGGCCAGTTCGACCAACGGCTCGATCACGTCGTAGATCGCTTCGACGTAGCGACGTGCCTGCATCGGGCTGGGATTGGTGTAACGCGAATCGGGAGGCAAGGGCTGCCCCTTGCGGTATTTGCCGGACAGCAGGCCGCCACCAATCGGACTCCACGGAATCACCGCGAGCCCATAGGTTTGCGCGACCGGAACGAGTTCACGCTCGATGCGACGATCGAGCAGGTTATATGGCGGCTGTTCGGACACGAAGCGGTTGAGTCCCAGCTCCTTGCTCGCCCACAGCGCTTCTACTACCTGCCAGCCGGCGAAAGTGGTCGAGCCGATGTAGCGCACCTTACCGCTGCGGACCAGGTCATCGAGCGCGCGCAAGGTTTCGTCGATGGCGGTGGTCGGCTCGGGCCGATGAATCTGATATAGATCGAGATAGTCGGTCTGCAGGCGGCGCAGGCTGTCTTCCACTTGCTGAATGATGTGGCGGCGCGAACTGCCGCGCAGATTGCCGTCGGTGTCGTGCATCGGCAGATGGACCTTGGAGGCGAGGAAGACGCTGTGGCGCTTGCCGTTGCGCTTCAGGGCCTCACCGGTGAATTCCTCGCTGCGGCCGCGCGCGTAGACATTAGCGGTATCGATCAGGTTGATGCCGGCATCGATCGCGCGGTCGATGATGCGGATCGTCTCGTTGAGTTCGGTCTTGTTGCCGAACATCATACAGCCCAGCGTCAATGGGGAAACCTTGACGCCTGTGCGTCCGAAATTGCGATAGTCGAGTAGTGTCATGAGTCTTCGAAAATAAGCGGCAGCGCCGACCTTTACTCAAGGTCGGGCACATGCCGCAATGGAAAAAATGGTGTGTTTGAATCAGTGATTTGCAGTGATTGTTATCGCAGCAAAGCCGCTATCTTTTCCAGCCAGAGCTGGTCCACTGCCTGAAAGTCGTCGGGTTTGTCGCTATCGATATCCAGTACACCGGCAACGAAGTGATGCCGATCGAAATAGGGGATGACGATCTCCGAGCGCACCTCTACGCTGCAGGCGATATGCCCTGGAAAGCGGTCGACGTCAGGTACCACGATGGTCGAGCGTGCCTGCCACGCGCTGCCGCATACGCCGCGTCCGCGCGCAATACGTGTGCATGCCGCCGGACCCTGAAACGGTCCCAGCACCAGTTCGTTGCCGACCACGCGATAAAAGCCGACCCAGTGAAAGTCGAAACTCTCTTTCAGCAAAGCCGCAACGTTGGCGAGATTGGCGATCGTATCGTTTTCATTCGCCAGCATCATTTGCAGTTGCGGGAACAGCTGCGCGTACGCCTGCGCGCGATGCGATGCGGCGTCGAGGCTCGGTCTGTCGTCCGCTGTGCGCAGCGAACGGCATCCGCAAGTATGGCTATTTGCCGAAACGCTCATTGCCGACCAGGCCGAGCTTGTTGGCGCCTGCATGCTGTGCCGACGACAGCACCGCCGCGACGGCCTTGTACGGTGCGTCGCGATCGGCGCGTAGATGCAACTCCGGCTGATTGGGCTGCGAAGCCACACCGGCCAGCTTGGCATCGAGCGCTGCGCGATCGGCGACGGTTTCGCCGTTCCAGCTGACGACGCCAGCTGCATTCACGTCGACCTGCACCACTTCTGGTTGCACGAGCGGCGGCGGTGGATTGCCGGCCGGCAGGTTCAGGTCCACGTTATGCAGCTGGATCGGGATGGTGATGATCAACATGATCAGCAATACGAGCATCACGTCGATCAGCGGCGTGGTATTCATGTCGACCATCACTTCCGGTTCGTCGGAGCCGCTGGCAGTTCCTACATTCATGCCCATGTGAAAATTCCTTTCGAATGAACGATGCGTTGCTGCATCGCTTATGCTCGCGGCGCGGGTTCGGTGATGAAGCCGATCTTCACGATGCCGGCACGCTGGCAGGCAAAGATCACGCGGCCGATCGACTCGTATTTCGCTTCGCTGTCGCCGCGAATTTCTACCTCCGGCTGCGGCAGCTTGGTCGAGACGGTTTTCAGGCGCGCCGTCAGCGCTTCCGCGTTGGCAATGCGTTCCTGGCTCCAGTAGATGCGGCCGCTCTTGTCGACCGAAATACTGATGTTTTCGGGCTTCGTCTCGCGGACGTGATTCGTTTCATGCGGCAATTTGAGGGGTACGGTGTGCGTAACTACCGGAATCGTGATCAGGAAGATGATCAGCAGTACCAGCATCACGTCGACCAGCGGCGTGGTGTTGATGTCTGACACCACCGCATCGTCGTCGCCGCTCTTGGCAAAGGACAGTGCCATGTCTTAAGCCTTGGACGGAGCGGAACTGAGCAGCACGGCATGCAGCGTTGAGCTGAAACCTTGCACGCGTTCCAGCGCAGCCTTGTTGCGGCGGACCAGCAGGTTGTAGCCGAGCACGGCAGGTACCGCGACCGCGAGGCCGATGGCTGTCATGATCAAGGCCTCGCCAACCGGGCCGGCGACCTTGTCGATCGAGGCCTGGCCCGAAACGCCAATGGCGGTCAGCGCGTGATAAATGCCCCACACGGTGCCGAACAGGCCGACGAAAGGCGCGGTCGAGCCGACGGTGGCAAGAAAGGCCAGGCCGTCCTGCAGGCGATTGCGCACCGTGTCGACCGAGCTTTGCAAGGACTGCACGACCCAGGTGTTGTAGTCGACATGTTCGAGCAAGCCGCTGTGGTGTTCGGTCGCTTTCAGTGCCAGCGTGCTGATGAAGTGAAAGGGCGTACCGTTTTCCAGCGTGGCCAGGCCTTGGCGGACCGAGCCCGCATCCCAGAAAGTGCGGTCGGTATCGCGCGCCTGGCGGTTCAGTTTTCGTTGCGCCAGCAGCTTGGCGATGATCACGTACCAGCTGCCGATAGAGAATCCGAGCAGGATCAGCAGCGTGCCTTTTGCAACGAAGTCGCTGCCGTTCCACAAGGCCGTGATGCCGTATGGATTGTCGACCTTGATCTGATTGCCGCCAGTGCCGCCGGTAGGATCGGCTTGTACCGGGTCGCCGCTGGCGGTCAGCTGCCCGGCCACGACGGCCGCGGACGAGGTAGCGACTGCGGTCGGTGCGGCGCTGTCGGCAAGCGCCGGAGCGATCGCGGAAATATTCAGGGCGAATGCCAGCACAAGAGGCAAGGCGAAAATGCGAGCAGTACGGCGAAACATGATTTCTCCAGATAGATGACTAGATAAATAGAAAGCGGAAAGGAAAGCTGCGAGGCCTTATTCGAGCTTGAAGTCGAACGGAACCTGCACGACGACATCGCGGCCCTGGCCCACGCAGCTGAAACGATGTGCGGCGTCCAGCGCGGCGCGATTGAGCACCGCGTGTGCCTGACGCAGCAGGGTGAAATCTCGCGTATGTCCGTCGGAACCAACGACGAACTGGACCAGAACATTCCCCGTGATGTTGTCGCGCAGCGCTTCACGCGGATATTCGACCGACTGGCGAATCGCAGTCGAGCCAGGGCAAGCAATGCCGACTTTGGCAACCGGCGGGGCGGGCGGCGCGACGGGCTCCGCAGGTACCGGTTTGGCATCACTGACTGCCGCGATCGCATTCGAGGGGGGCGGTGCGGCAACATGCACTTCCGGCGGCGGCACGTATGCCAGCGGCGGTTTGATGTGCGGCCTCGGTGGCGGTACCGACTTCACCGCCGGTGGTGGCGGCACTGGCTTTGCTTCTTCGATGATGCGCGTTTCAATCGGCTTCGTCATTACCTTGACGACATTCGTCGCAAGGCCGGTGATCAATGCGTAGCCAAGAACAAGATGCAACAGAACGGCCACGCCGATCCCGGTGTATGACTTGTTCTGAAACTGGCGCGGCTGCTCGGGAGAAAATGCAAGCATCGTATTACCTCGATATCAAAATGATGGGCGGCGCTGCATGTGTCGCTGCATGCCGCTTCCCTGAAGATGTGGAAGGAACATAGCATTCCGTTTCTCCCTGCCAAACGAATTAAATCTGCGATCCTTAGTGGGGGAATACGCATAACAAAATTCGCGAATTGCAATCGCGAAAAGTGCACAGCGCGTGGCGTGCATGCGCAGCGGCACGAAGATCGAAAACCGCATACCGATAATCGATAAGATTCCTTGGTGGACGCGGAGGGGCCGGGTAAGCTGACGTTGGCATGACGAAGTGCAGCTGCTCGATCGCAGATGCGCGTATTCCTATTCCCCTTGGAAGAAAGCGGCATTGCGCCGTGCGAGGCTTATGACGTTTCCCGACTTGTCCGACTACCGTGTATTGATCGTGCCCGGCTTGCACGGCAGCGGCCCCGAACATTGGCAGACCCGATGGGAGCAGCGTTATCCTGCTTTTGAACGCGTGATACAGGAAGACTGGTCGCAACCGGATCTCGGTACATGGTCGCGGCGCGTGGTGCAAGCGGTGCAAGCGTCAAGAAGGCGCACGCTTATCGTGGCGCATAGTTTTGGGTGCCTGGCGAGCATGCATGCAAGTCGGAGTACCGATATGCGTCATGTCGCGGCTGCTTTGCTGGTGGCACCTGCCGACCCGGAAAAATTCGGTGTTGCATCGCTTGTGCGCGGGGTGCGACTGCGTTGCCCGTCAGTCATGATCGCCAGCACCGACGATCCCTGGATGGCGGCGGAACGCGCTGCCTACTGGGCAAGAGAGTGGGGATCCGGCTTCGTGAATGCCGGCACCTTGGGCCACATCAATGCCGACTCCGGTCTCGGCGAATGGTCGCAAGGCTTGGCGCATCTTGCATTGTTGGCTGAAATCGACGCCGACACAGTTGGAAAACGAGTGCTTTCTGCATAAACCCATGCGATTTCGGCGCGGCTTATGCGTTTTCGTTCTAACAAAATGCAAAAAGAATCGTTCTCTTTATATTTGACGGATGGGAATATTGCGCATCCTTAGTCAGAATCGTAATAAGAGAACGTATGCCTGCTGTCGCCTCTCTCAAGCAGCCTTCGCGCGTCATCCCAGGCTTTCGCCTTTCGCTGGGGTTCACGGTGCTCTATTTGAGCCTAATCGTGTTGATTCCGCTTTCGGCACTGTTCCTGAAAACCTTCAAGCTCAGCTGGGAATCCTTCATCGCCGCCGTGACTTCGCCGCGGGTGGTGGCTTCCTATGAGCTGACCTTCGGCGCGTCGCTGCTGGCCGCTGCGCTGAATGTCGTGTTCGGTCTGATCGTGGCTTGGGTACTGGTGCGCTACCGTTTTCCCGGGAAGAAGATTATCGATGCGCTAGTCGACTTGCCATTCGCCTTGCCCACCGCCGTTGCCGGCATCGCGCTGACTGCCTTGTATTCGCCGAATGGCTGGTTCGGTCGTTATCTGGAACCGCTGGGCATCAAAGCCGCGTTCACGCCCTTGGGTGTGGTCATCGCGCTGACCTTCATCGGTTTACCCTTTGTCGTCCGCACCGTGCAACCGGTGCTGGAAGAAATGGAGCACGAGCTGGAGGAAGCGGCGGCCAGCCTCGGCGCCAATCCGCTGCAGACGTTCACCAAGGTGATTTTCCCGATCATCCTGCCGGCAGTGCTGACTGGATTTGCGCTGGCCTTTGCACGCGCGACTGGCGAGTACGGTTCGGTTATTTTCATCGCCGGCAACATGCCGATGGTCTCTGAAATCACGCCCTTGTTCATCGTGACCAAGCTGGAACAATATGATTACGCGGGCGCTACCGCGATCGCCGTCGTGATGCTGCTGGTTTCGTTCATCATGCTGCTGGCGATCAATCTGCTGCAGGCATGGAGCCGCCGTCGCAACCGTTCGGAGGAAAACTGATGTCCGCCGTGATTTCTTCGACCGTGTCCGAGGTGAAGCCGGTGCGCCAGGCCGCTCCGATTGTGCCCGCAGCGACGATGGAGCCGCGCTGGGTCCGTATCACGCTGATCGCCATTGCGCTGACTTTCCTGACCTTATTCCTGTTCGTGCCGCTGGCATCGGTCTTTGCTGAAGCCTTGCGCAAGGGATGGACTGCGTATTTCGAAGCGATCCGCGAAGACGATGCCTGGTCGGCGATCAAGCTGACCCTGTTGACGGCGGCGATTGCGGTACCGCTGAACCTGGTGTTTGGCATTGCCGCCGCGTGGTGCATCGCCAAGTTCGAATTCCGCGGCAAGCAGATTCTGCTGACATTGATCGATTTGCCGTTTTCGGTATCGCCGGTGATTTCAGGTTTGATCTATGTATTGCTGTTCGGCGCGCAAGGCTGGTTCGGTCCATGGCTGCAGGAGCACAACATCAAGATCCTGTTCGCAGTACCGGGTATCGTGCTGGCGACCATATTCGTGACTTTTCCTTTCGTCGCGCGTGAGCTGATTCCGCTGATGCAATCGCAGGGAAGCGAGGAAGAGGAAGCGGCGCTGGTGCTGGGTGCTTCCGGCTGGCGCACTTTCTGGCACGTGACGCTGCCGAACATCAAATGGGGTTTGTTGTACGGTGTGATCCTGTGCAATGCGCGTGCGATGGGCGAATTCGGCGCGGTGTCCGTCGTGTCCGGCCACATCCGCGGCGAGACGAATACGATTCCCCTGCAAGTGGAGATTCTGTATAACGAATACAATTTCGCCGCTGCGTTTGCCGTCGCATCGCTGCTGGCATTGCTGGCGCTGGTCACGCTGGCGCTGAAAACTTTCATCGAATGGCGATTGCGCGACGAAGGCGCCGAACCGATTCAGGAGCAGGAAGCATGAGTATCGAAGTCAAGAATATCCACAAGCAGTTCGGCAATTTCGTCGCACTGAACAACGTGTCGCTGAATTTCCCGGCAGGCGAACTCACTGCCTTGCTCGGCCCTTCCGGTTGCGGCAAGACCACGCTGTTACGCATCATCGCCGGCCTGGAACAACCGGATCAGGGCCAGGTTCTGCTGGATGGCAAGGATGCATCGGCGCGTCACGTGCGCGAACGCCAGGTCGGCTTCGTGTTTCAGCATTACGCACTCTTCAAGCACATGAGCGTGTTCGAAAACATCGCTTTCGGTTTGCGTGTGCGTCCGGCAGCAACGCGCCCCTCCGAAGCGCAAATCCGGGAAAAGGTGATGAAGCTGCTGGAGCTGGTGCAGCTGGACTGGCTCGCCGATCGCTATCCGCCGCAGCTGTCCGGTGGTCAGCGCCAGCGTATTGCACTGGCACGCGCACTGGCGGTCGAACCGCGCGTGCTGTTGCTGGACGAACCCTTCGGTGCGCTCGACGCAAAGGTGCGCAAGGAACTGCGCCGCTGGCTGCGCCGTTTGCACGACGACCTGCATGTGACCAGCATTTTCGTCACGCACGATCAGGAAGAAGCACTCGAAGTCGCGGACCAGATTGTGCTGATGAACAAGGGCAATGTGGAGCAGATCGGTTCGCCGAAGGACGTCTACAACAATCCGGCTACGCCTTTCGTCTACGGCTTCCTCGGCAACGTCAATCTGTTCCATGGGCGCGTGCACGAGGGCGTGCTCGAATCGGGCGGCATTGCGTTCGATGCGCCGGAGCATGCGCAGACGCAGGACAGCAAGGGCATCGGTTACGTGCGTCCGCACGATCTGGAGGTCGATCGCTACACCAGTGGCGCGACCGGCATCGTGGCGCAATTGCGGCGCGCGCATGCGATCGGCCCGCTCGCGCAGCTGGAACTTGAGCGCGACGACAACGGTGAATTAATCGAGGCGGTGATTCCGAGCGAGCGCTATGCGCAACTGAAGCTGAAAGAGGGCGAGACGCTGGTCGTACGGCCAAGGCGCTTGCAAGTCTTCGTCAACGATCCCGCCTGATTTTCTTGTGCCGATGCACTGATCGCATCGGCTCGCATTACCAAGTTAGTGGTCTTGAATGGTGCCGCCATGCGGCTGCCAGGGACCGTTTTTTTCGAAAGGCGACTGTCATGAACTTTCAGCAGTTACGATCCATCCGCGAAACCGCGCGTTGCGGCTACAACCTGACGGAAGTGGCGAACGTGCTGTTCACTTCGCAGCCGGGCGTCAGCCGGCAGATCCGCGAGCTGGAGGAAGAACTCGGCGTCGACATCTTCGAACGCAATGGCAAGCGCCTGACCGGCTTGACCGAACCGGGCAAGGGCATCCTGCAGATCATCGATCGGCTCTTGCTCGAAGCGGAAAACCTGCGGCGTGCCAGTCAGGAATATGCGAGCCAGGAAGTCGGCACGCTGACGATCGCCGCCACGCATACGCAGGCGCGCTATCTGCTGCCGAAAGCAGTGCAGGCATTCCGTTCGACGTTTCCGAAGGTGCGCGTCGCGCTGCAGCAGAGCTCTCCCGAACACATCGCTGACTGGGTGATTTCGGGCAAGGCGGACATCGGCATCGCGACTGAAGGCTTGAGCCAGTTCGAGGAACTGGTGTCCTTTCCTTGCTATCGCTGGCATCACGCGATCGTGGTGCCGGACGGGCATCCGCTGCTGGAAAAGAATCCGGTCACACTGACCGATCTCGCGCAGTATCCGCTGATCACCTACGACCTCGGTTTCACCGGCCGCGGCCATATCGACGCTGCGTTCAAGAAGGCCGATATCGCGACCGACATCGTGCTGACCGCGATGGATTCGGATGTGATCCAGCAGTACGTGGTGCTGGGTCTTGGAGTCGGTATCGTCGCCTCGATGGCGGTGCGCCAGAATGCGCACGAAGGCTTGCAGGTAATCGATGCTTCGCACCTGTTCGCGCAAAACGTCACGCGTCTTGCGGTGCGACGCGGCGCCTATCTGCGGCAATACACGCTGGATCTGATCCAGCAGTTGTCGCCAGAACTGACGCGCGAAGATATCGACAAGGCCCTGCGGACGGGCGAATAAGCGCCCGCGAAGGCAAGCGAAATAAAAAACGGCTGAGGGATCAGCCGTTCTTTTTTTGCGTAGTCGCTATTCAAGGAAACAGCGGTTGCTTCTTCGCGATCTTGTCCTGGACATCGTTGACGACGCGATCGATGTTTTCCAGGCGCGCCGCGGTGTAAGGATGGATCGCGGTATAGCCATTCAAGACGTCGGCCGGATATTGCTCGGCCAGCCTCTGCCAGAAAGCATGTGCGCCTTGCACGTCGTAACCGGCACGCGCCAGCATGTAAAGCGCGACGGTATCGGCCGCGACGTCCAGATCTTTCGGCATCGGCCTGACGCCGGCGCTGCCGCTCAAGGGCGCCGTATCCGGGTTGATGCGGATCAGGTTGTCGATGATGCCGCCGACCGTTGCCGTCATGCGCAGGCGCGTCGGATAGCGCAGCGCGTTATGTGCCAGCTCCTTTGCCAGCACGTACGCGACCTCGGTATCCGAACGCGCGAAGTTCAGCATGCCGCGCGTGATCAGCACACGGCGGCCGTCCGAGAAGGCATTCACCGTATCGATGTTGCCCAACTCGATGCCGAAGCCGCAAGCAAGCGTCAGTGGCACGCTGAGAGTCAGATTGCGATTGCCGCGCATCAGCCCAAGCTTGACGTTGGCACGCTTGGAGACGAGCGGCGCGAGCACCGTAGCCGCTTCACGCTCCGCGTTCGGGCCCTGCGGCATGGTCTTGCCTTCCACCGAAGTGAGGATGTCGCCGCGCATCACGCCGGCACGCGCGGCACCGCTGTCCGGCAGCACGCCGGTGACCTGCAATTGTTCGCCGAAGCCCAGCGCCTGCGCAGCAGCCACATAGTCCGACGAATACGAATACTTGTTCTTGGCGCTGAAGCCGATCAGGTTGCGCGCATAGCTTCTGCACAGCGGCGCATTGCTGACCAACAGCGGCGCAGCGACGCGGTACAGGCGATCCTGCTGCGCGGTCAAGGTACGCAGCGTGCGCAGTTGTGCCGACTCAGCAGGAGAAGGGGGCGCGGCGGCGCTGCTGCTTTCGTAGCTGTCCGTTGACGAAGCGTTGTTCTGGTTATTGACGGCTGTCGTGCTGCAACCGGCGATCAACAGGGCGATGGACGCACATGCAAATCGACCGACGGGAGAAATGCGTTGAAGCAGACTAAGCAAGATATTCTCCTAATGTTTCCCGGTGCTGCCGAAGCCGCCTGCGCCGCGTTCGCTCGCATCGAAATCGTCAACCACGTTGAAGCCGACCTGCAGTACCGGCACGATCACCAGCTGCGCCAGGCGCTCCATCGGATTCAGCACGAACTCGGTCTGGCCGCGATTCCAGGTCGAAACCATCAGCTGCCCCTGGTAGTCAGAGTCGATCAAACCGACCAGGTTCCCGAGCACGATGCCATGCTTGTGGCCCATGCCGCTGCGCGGCAGGATCATCGCGGCGTAGCCCGGGTCGGCGATGTGGATGGCCAGGCCGGTCGGAATCAAGTGCGTTTCGCCCGGTTTGAGCGTCAGCGGCGCATCGATGCAGGCACGCAGGTCCAGGCCGGCGGAACCGGTTGTGGCATAGGCAGGGAGCTGATCCTTCATACGTGGATCAAGAATCTTGACGTCGATGGTTTTCATTTTTTGAAGAAAAGAGGAAGAAGCGAATCAGGCGAGGCGCTGAGCGATTTCGGCGATCAGTCTGCGCGCCAGCTGTTGTTTGTCTGCGCGCGGGATCAGCGTTTGCCCCTGTTCGTCGAACAGCAGCAATTCATTGTGATCCTGGCCGAAGGTTTCATGGCCGATGTTGCCGACCAGCAGAGGAATGTTTTTCTTCTTGCGCTTGGCTTCGCCATACTCGGTCAGCTTTTCGGATTCGGCGGCAAAGCCCACGCAGAAGGGACGCTTGTCCAGTGCAGCGACGGACGCCAGAATGTCGGTGTTCTGTTCGAACTCCAGTGCCGGCACCTCGGTCGCGCCTTTCTTGATCTTCTGCGCGCTGACGTTTTTCACGCGCCAGTCGGCGACGGCCGCAACCGCGACGAAGACGTCTTGCGCGCCGATGCGCGACATCACGACATCGTGCATCTGCTCTGCAGTCTGCACGTTGATGCGATGCACGCCATAGGGAACGGCCAGCGCGGTCGGTCCGGACACCAGCGTCACGTCGGCGCCGGCTTCGCGCGCGGCACGCGCCAATGCGTAGCCCATTTTTCCGGAAGAAAGATTCGTGATGCCGCGCACGGGATCGATCGGCTCGAAGGTCGGGCCGGCGGTGATCAGCACACTCTTGCCGACCAACAGATTCGGCTGGAAGGACGCGACGATCTCTTCCATCAGCTGTTCGGGTTCCAGCATGCGGCCCATGCCGGTTTCGCCACAGGCCTGCTCGCCCGCATCCGGCCCCAGCACGGCGATGCCGTCCATTTTCAATTGCGCGGCATTGCGCTGCGTCGCCGGATTCAGCCACATCTCGACATTCATCGCCGGCGCCACCATCAGCGGCAACGTGGCCGGACGCGCGACGCACAGCGTGGAGAGAAGATCATTGCAGGCGCCGTGCGCGAGCTTGGACATGAAGTCGGCCGAGCAGGGTGCGATCACGATCGCATCGGCGCCGCGCGTCAGGTCGATGTGCGGCATGTTGTTGGCGATGCGCGCGTCCCATTGATCGGTAAAGACGGGATGGCCGGACAAGGCCTGCATCGTCACCGGCGTGATGAACTGCGTTGCCGCCTGCGTCATCACGACCTGCACCGAGGCGCCTGCCTTCACCAATGCGCGCGTCAATTCCGCTGCCTTGTAGCAGGCGATGCCGCCGGTCAGCCCCAGCACGATTTTTTTGCCAGCCAGTTCCATGAGGACTCCTGAAAAGACGCCGCGCTAGTGTAGCAGTTCGGCTTTGCTTGCCGCCGTGCGCTATTTGCCGACGCGGCGCAGCTCGTCGAGGATGAAGAGCACGGCACCGACGCAGATCGCACTGTCCGCAACGTTGAAAGCCGGCCAGTGCCAGCCGCCCACGTGGAAATCGAGGAAGTCGATCACGTGGCCGTACAGCACGCGGTCGATTACGTTGCCGATCGCACCGCCCAGCACCAGCGAGAGCGCCCAGCTGAACATCCGCTGGCCGGCGTGCTTCTTGAGCAGATAGACAATAAAGAGCGCGGCGCCGATGCCGAGCGCGGTAAACAGGTAACGCTGCCAGCCCGTTTCGGCAGCAAGAAAACTGAAGGCCGCGCCTTTGTTATAGACCAGGACCAGGTTGAAGAAGGAAGTCAGCGCATGCGATTCGCCGTAGGAAAATGTCTTGGCGATGGCAATCTTGCTGATCTGATCAAGCAGGATCACGATGAACGAGATGCCGAGCCAGGGCAGCATGCTGCCGGAGTTGCCTGTCGTGCTGAAGACGCGTTTGTTGTTGGCCATGATGTACTTGCCGGTCTGAGGTTCATGAAATGCCGCACCGGACCGGCCGGTGCGGCGTGTCGGGACAAATCAGGCGTAACGGCGCGCTTCGCCGTTGCCGAACAGGTTGGCGACACAACGGTCGCACAGTCCTGGATGATCCGCATGCGTACCGACCGCGGGACGATAGTGCCAGCAGCGTTCGCATTTCTGCGCGGCCGATGGTGTCACATCCACGGCTTCGTCCGCTTCGTTTGCCACTTTCTGTACGCGCGCCTGCGACGTGATCAGCACGAACTTCAAGTCGTCGTCCAGGCTGCTAAGTAAATCATACTTTTCGCCGGCTGCCTTCAGTTCGACTTCGGCCTGCAGCGAGGAACCGATGCTGCCCGCCACGCGTACTTCTTCCAGCTGCTTGGTGACGGCGTTGCGTACTTCGCGCAAGGCCGCGTACTTGGCCAGCAGCGCTGCGCTGTCGGACACCGGCGGCAGGACATAGTTCGTCTGCGTGAAGATGGTATCGCCTGCGTCCGCGCCAGCGAATACCGCCCAGGCTTCTTCAGCGGTGAAGGAGAGGATCGGCGCCATCAGGCGCAGCAAGGCATGCGTCATGTGCCAGATCGCGCTTTGCGCCGAACGGCGCGCCTGGGAGCTTACGCCGCTGGTGTACAGACGATCCTTCAGGATATCGAGATAGAAACCGCCGAGGTCTTCCGAGCAATAGCCCTGCAGCTTGGCGACCACCGGATGGAATTCGTAGGCACGGCAATGATCGATGTTCTCGCGCTGCAGCTCGGCCATCTGCGCGATCGCGTAACGGTCGATCTCCAGCATGTCATCGACCGCAACCAAGTCCTTCTTCGGATCGAAGTCGGAGGTGTTCGACAGCAGGAAGCGCAGCGTGTTGCGGATGCGGCGATAGGCTTCGGTCACGCGCTTCAGGATTTCGTCGGAGATCGACAACTCGCCCGAATAATCGGTCGACGCGACCCACAGGCGCAGGATGTCGGCGCCGAGCGAGTCCGATACTTTCTGCGGCGCGACCACGTTGCCCTTGGACTTCGACATCTTCT
>DATAHI010000292.1:0-2386 GCA_036263255.1 Oxalicibacterium sp.
CGCCGATCAGTCTGGCGGACAACGGGCGCGGTGTGATCCAGATTCATCCCAACATTCCGGCTTCGATCAAATAAGGGGGGCTTCATGGTCACACGTTTGGCAGAAACGGATGCCGTGCTGATCGGCGTCGGCCTGGTCGGCACCATGATCGGGCGCGAACTGACGCGCGCCGGCTTGAAAGTGGTTGGCCTGGAACGCGGGCAGCCGCAATTCACGGTGCCGGATTTCCAGGGCCCGCACATGCACGATGAATTGCGCTTCTCGATACGCAAAGCGCTGATGCAGGACAACACGAAGGAAGCCGTCACCTTTCGCAACAACAGCGCGCAGACGGCTTTGCCGATCCGGCGCTGGGAAAGTTTTCTGCCGGGCACCGGCCTGGGCGGCGCCGCAGTGCATTGGAATGGCCAGACCTTTCGTTTCAAGGATACGGACCTGCGCATGCGCTCGCACACCAACGAGCGCTACGGCGCCAACTTTCTGCCGGCCGACGTAACGGTGCAGGATTGGGGCGTTACTGCAGCGGAGCTTGAGTCACATTACGATCGCTTCGAATATCTGCTCGGCACCAGCGGCCAGGCGGGCAATGTGAAGGGCAACAAGATCGCCGGCGGCAATCCTTTCGAAGACCCACGCAGCCGCGGCTATCCGACGCCGCCGATGAAGGAGCCCTACGGCTCCGCGATCTTTCGCAAGGCGGCGACCGAACTTGGCTATCACCCGTACCCGCAGCCTTCGTCCAACCTCAGCCAGCCGTATACCAATCCGGAGGGCATGACGCTGAATACATGCATGTTCTGCGGCTATTGCGAGCGCTACGGCTGCGAGCATTATGCGAAGTCATCGCCGCAGACCATCCTGCTGCCGGTGCTGCTGAAGGATCCGAACTTCACGCTGCGCACCGGCTGCCAGGTGCAGCGCATCAATGTGGACAAGAGCGGCAAGGTCGCCACTGGCGTGACCTATATTGATGCCGCGGGCCGCGAGTTCGAACAGCCGGCGAAGATGGTGATCCTCGGTTCCTTCGCACTGAACAATGTGCGCATGCTGTTGCTGTCGAAGATCGGCAAGCCTTACGATCCGCAAAGCGGCACGGGAACCGTCGGCAAGAATTACGCGTACCAGACGATGAGTTCGGTGCAGGTCTTCTTCGACAACAAGGTCAACATCAATCCGTTCATGCGCTCCGGTGCGAACGGCACGGTGATCTCCGATTTTTCCAGCGACAACTTCGACCATGGCCCGCTCGGTTTCGTCGGTGGCGCCTACATCGGCGAAATCATGACGAACGGCCGGCCGATCGAATTCCATCCGACGCCGCCCGGTACGCCTTCGTGGGGGCTGGAGTGGAAACGCGCGGTGGCCCGCCACTACAACCATACCTCCGTGCTGAACATCCACGGCAGTTCGGTCGCCACGCGCGCGAACTATCTGGATCTCGATCCGACCTATCGCGATGCCTGGGGTCAGCCACTGTTGCGCATGACCTTCGACTTCCCGCAGAACGATCTGAAAATGTCGGCCTACGTCACGCAAAAGGCACTGGAAATCGGTCGCGCCATGGGCGGTGTGCAGGTTGCCGGCTCGGCACGCAAGGGCCCGTACACCGTCACGCAATACCAGACGACGCACAACACCGGCGGCACCGTCATGGGCGCCGATTCGTCGACCAGTGTGGTCAATCGCTATCTGCAAAGCTGGGACGTGCATAACCTGTTCGTGATCGGCGCGTCTAACTTTCCGCAGAACGCAAGCTATAACCCGACCGATACCGTTGGTGCGTTGGCGTACTGGGCAGCGGATGCGATCGTCAACCGCTATCTGAAATCTCCTGGTCCGATGGTGCAGGCATGAAGAACTTGATCAAGATCTCCGTGGCATGCGTCGGTATGTTGGTGGCGGGCGCATGCTTCTCGCAGCAAACGAAGACCGCGCCGGCACAGTCCGCAGCGACGCAAGCATCGGCACCTGCACCTGCACTGCAGTTGACGGCCGAGCAGCAAGCGCTGGTCGATGCCGGCGCGCGCATTGCCAAGTCCGGTGCACCGAACGGTGTGACGGCCTGCGTCTCTTGCCATGGAGCCAGCGGCGAAGGAACGCCCGGCGCCGGCTTTCCGCGTCTGGCCGGACAGTCGCAGTTTTATCTGAATCGTCAGTTGATGCTGTTTGCAGACGGTACGCGTAACCATCCTGTGATGAGCCCGATCGCGAAGGCGATGGACAAGCAGCAGATGTTGCAGACGTCCACGTATTACGCGACCTTGTCGAACGTGCCCTCGGCCACTCCGCCAAACAAACCGAGTGCGGCGGCGATGAATCGCGGCCGGATGCTAAGCGACTGGGGCGATGAAGACATCCGCGTCCAAGGCTGCGCGAACTGCCATGG
>DATAHI010000293.1:0-6388 GCA_036263255.1 Oxalicibacterium sp.
CTGACGCCGGAGCAAGCCTTCGGTCCGCGCAATCCAGAGCTGTTCCAGCGCGTATCGCGTGCGACGCTCGACGAGAATGCCGACAGCGAAGGCTATGCGGTCGGCGACCTGATCGAATTCGCTGCGCCGAACGGCGGCCGCTTCGCTGGCGTATTGCGCGAATTGGATGAGGACGGCGCGCTGTTCGACTTCAATCATCCGCTGGCGGGGCAGCCCCTGCGGTTCGAGGTCAGAATCATCGGCATACTTTAAATGTGTGCCGCGAAATCAATGCAAGGATGAAGATGGATACCGAAATTCTGCTCGCTCAGCCACGCGGCTTCTGTGCCGGCGTCGATCGCGCGATCGAGATTGTTGAACGCGCGTTGGCCGAGTTCGGTGCGCCGATCTACGTGCGCCACGAGATCGTGCACAACGCCTATGTGGTGGAAGACCTGCGCAACAAGGGCGCGATCTTCATCGAGGAACTAAAGGACGTGCCGGCCGGAAATACGGTCGTGTTCTCCGCGCACGGTGTGCCGAAGGCGGTAGAAGCCGAGGCGGCGCAACGCGGCTTGCGCGTATTCGACGCCACCTGCCCGTTGGTGACGAAGGTGCATATCGAAGTGGCGAAGATGCGTCGCGACGGCCGCGAGATCGTGATGATCGGCCACAAGGGACACCCTGAAGTGGAAGGCACGATGGGCCAGACTGAAGACGGCATGCATCTGGTGGAAACCGTCGAAGACGTCAATACGCTGCAGGTGCGCAATCCCGATTTGCTGGCCTATGTATCGCAAACCACACTCTCGGTCGACGACACTGCCGAAGTGATCGCCGCGCTCAAGCAGCGCTTCCCGAACATCGTCGAGCCGAAGAAAGGCGATATCTGCTACGCCACCACCAATCGCCAGGATGCGGTGAAGTTCATGGCGCCGCAGGTCGAACTGGTGATCGTGGTCGGCAGTCCCAACAGTTCCAATTCCAATCGTCTGCGCGAAGTAGCGGAGAAGAAGGGCGTGCCGGCCTACATGGTGGACAACGCAGCGCAGATCGATCCGGCATGGCTGGAGGGCAAGCGCCGCATCGGCGTGACCGCCGGCGCATCGGCACCCGAAGTGCTGGTGCAAGCCGTGATCGACCGCCTGAAGGAATGCGGCGCAGCCAGCGTGCGCACGCTGGAAGGCGCAGAAGAGCACGTGACCTTCCCGTTGCCAAAAGGGCTGAACGGGCCGAAGGCGGCACAGGCTTGATGCTTTCTCCGCGCGACAGAACACGGCACCTCAGGATCACACCGGGTGCCGTTTCCTTGTCGGGAACGATTATTGCGAGCTGAGCCGGAACAAGGAACGAATCGAATGGACATATTCATCCAGCAGATCATCAATGGCCTCGTGCTTGGCAGCATGTATGCGCTGGTCGCGCTTGGCTACACGATGGTGTACGGCGTGCTGAACCTGATCAACTTCGCGCATGGCGACGTGCTGATGGTCGGTGCGATGGTCGGGCTTTCCATCATCAAGCTGCTGAACGAGCATGCGCCCGAGCTGCCGGGCATCGTCAAGATGATCATCGCGATCCTCGGCGCGATCCCAGTTTGCGTGATCGTCAATATCGTGATCGAGCGTGTCGCCTATCGGCCCTTGCGTAACGCGCCGCGGTTGGCGCCGCTGATTACCGCGATCGGCGTTTCCATCCTGCTGCAAACCATTGCGATGATGATCTGGGGCCGCAGCCCGATTCCATTTCCGACCGTGATGCCGACCGATCCGATCACGATTGGCGGTGCGCTGATTTCGCCGACACAGGTGATGCTGCTAGTGCTCGCCGCGGCAGCGATGATCGCGTTGTCGGTGCTGGTAGAAAAAACACGTCTCGGCCGCGCCATGCGTGCGACCGCAGAAAATCCACGCGTGGCAGGCTTGATGGGCATCGATGCCAACCGCGTGATCGTGATGACCTTTGTCATCGGCGCCGCATTGGCGGCGATTGCCGGCGTGATGTGGGCGGCCAATTATTCATCCGTGCAATTTGCGATGGGCTTCGTGCCGGGATTGAAAGCGTTTTCCGCAGCGGTGCTGGGTGGCATCGGCAACATCTACGGCGCGATGCTGGGCGGCATTCTGCTTGGCGTGATCGAAAGCCTGGGCGCTGGCTACATCGGCGATCTGACCGGCAACTTCTTCGGGAGCAATTACCAGGACATCTTTGCCTTTGTCGTGCTGATCATTGTGCTGACGCTACGGCCGTCCGGGATCATGGGCGAGCGCGTGGCGGATCGGGCATAAGGAGCGCGCATGTCCAATTACTTCGACGTCCGCAACAATCCACGCAAGCGCGCGGCGCTGTTCGGCATTCTTGCACTGATGCTGGTGTTTCCCTTCGTTGCGCAGAACTTCGGCAACTCGTGGGTGCGCATCATGGACTTCGCGCTGCTGTACATCATGCTGGCGCTGGGTCTCAACATCGTGGTGGGCTTTGCCGGTCTGCTTGATCTCGGCTACATCGCTTTCTATGCGATCGGCGCGTACCTGGCTGGCCTGCTGGCTTCGCCGCAGTTTGCCGACGTGCTGACGTCTTTCGTCAACGAATATCCGGCAATCGGCAATACGCTGGTGGCTGTGCTCGGTCCCGAGGTGGCACAGAACGGCATTCATCTGTCGATCTGGTTCATCGTGCCGCTGGCTGCGCTGATCGCCGGGATCTTCGGCGCCTTGCTCGGCGCGCCGACGCTGAAGCTGCGAGGCGACTATCTCGCGATCGTCACACTCGGTTTCGGCGAGATCATCCGCATCTTCATGAACAACCTCAATGCCCCGGTCAACATCACGAATGGACCGCAAGGCATCAACCTGATCGATCCGATCCGTATCTTCGGCGTGTCGCTGGCCGGCGAACAGGGTTCGCGCGCGACGGTGATGATTGGCGGTTACGGCATGCCATCGGTCAATGCGTACTATTTCCTGTTTCTTGCCCTGTGCATACTGATCATCTTCATCTCGGTGCGACTGCAGAATTCGCGCCTGGGGCGTGCCTTCATTGCGATCCGTGAAGATGAAGTTGCGGCGAAGGCGATGGGCATCAATACGCGCAACGTCAAGCTGCTCGCATTCGCGATGGGCGCTTCCTTCGGCGGCGTGGCCGGTTCGCTGTTCGGCGCCTTCCAGGGTTTCGTCTCGCCGGAATCTTTCTCGCTGACTGAATCGATTGCGGTGCTGGCAATGGTCGTGCTGGGCGGCATGGGCCACATTCCCGGCGTGGTGCTCGGTGGATTGATTCTTGCCGTGCTGCCGGAAGTGCTGCGCCACGTGGTCGAGCCTTTGCAGGAAACTCTGTTCGGTCAGGTGCTGATCGAAGCGGAAGTGTTGCGCCAGCTGCTCTACGGCCTTGCAATGGTCCTGATCATGCTCAAGCGCCCGGAAGGCTTGTGGCCGGCGCCGCGCAGCGAAGATCGGCCGACCGCGGACAGCGACACAGCCGACAAGTCGACAGACGTGGTGGCGGTATAGAACAGATGAGCGACATCATTCTGGATATCGAAGGCGCAAGCAAGCGCTTCGGCGGACTGCAGGCGCTGTCGGACGTGAACGTTCGCATCGCACGCGGGCAGATCTATGGTCTGATCGGGCCGAACGGCGCAGGCAAGACGACCTTCTTCAATGTGATCACCGGCTTGTATCAGCCGGATGGCGGCAGCTTCCGGCTCGCCGGCAAACCCTATTCACCATCGGCTCCGCACAAAGTGGCAAAGGCCGGCATCGCGCGCACTTTCCAGAACATCCGGCTGTTCGGCGACATGACGGCGCTCGAAAACGTCATGGTCGGGCGCCATGTGCGCACGCACCAGGGTTTGCTCGGCGCCGTGCTGCACCACAAGGCGGCGCGCAAGGAAGAAGCCGCGATACGGCAGCGCGCGATGGAGCTGCTCGATTTCGTCGGCATCGCGCAGTTCGCCTCGCGCACGGCGCGTCATCTATCGTACGGTGATCAGCGCAGACTGGAGATCGCGCGTGCCCTGGCAACGGAACCGCTCCTGCTTGCGTTGGATGAACCGGCCGCCGGCATGAACGCGACCGAAAAGCTGGCGCTGCGCGAACTGCTGTTGCGTATCCGCGCCGAGGGCAGAACGATTCTGTTGATCGAACACGATGTGAAGCTGGTAATGGGCCTGTGCGATCGCATCACCGTGCTGGATTACGGCCGCCCGATTGCGGAAGGCACGCCGGCCGAGGTGCAGAAGAATCCGGCCGTGATCGAAGCGTATCTAGGAGGCGCACACTGATGGCGAGTCTGCTGCATATCGCCGGACTGAAGGTTGCCTATGGCGGCATTCAGGCGGTCAAGGGCGTCGATCTGGACGTCAACGAAGGCGAGCTGATCACGCTGATCGGCGCCAACGGCGCGGGCAAGACCACGACGCTGAAAGCGATCACCGGCACCTTGCCGCAATGCCGCGTCGAAGGGCGCATCGATTATCTCGGCAAGCCGATCAAGGGTCTGCATTCCTTTCAGCTGGTCGAGCAGAAGCTGGCGATGGTGCCCGAAGGGCGCGGCGTGTTTACGCGCATGACGATAATCGAGAACCTGCTGATGGGCGCGTATACGCGTGCCGACAAGCAGGGCGTCGCCGACGACATCGAGAAATGGTTCGGCATTTTTCCGCGTTTGAAGGAGCGGGCGCAGCAACTGGCTGGCACGCTGTCCGGCGGCGAACAGCAGATGCTTGCCATGGCGCGCGCCATGATGAGCCATCCGCGCCTGCTACTGCTGGACGAACCTTCCATGGGACTGGCGCCCATCATGATCGAAAAGATCTTCGAAGTGATTCGCGAAGTGTCGGCGCAAGGCATTGCGATCCTGCTGGTTGAACAGAATGCGAAGCTTTCCTTGCAATGTGCGCATCGAGCCTATGTCATGGAATCGGGACTGATCACGATGCAGGGCAAGGCCGCGGATCTGCTGGATGATCCGAAAGTGCAGGCTGCGTATCTCGGCGAAGTCTAGTATCAGGCGCAGCAAGAAAAAGCCTTGCCACGATCGGCAAGGCTATTGTTTGTCGACGAAGGACTTCGCGAGCCTAGCGCAGGCCGAAGCGCCAGCGCGACAGCGTGCGATCGGCGGCGGCATTTGCATCGCTCAGCAATGCGGGTGGCACGAAGCGCAACAACACCGGAACGAGGAAGCAGGCGAGCGTCACGTCATCCATCCACCCGAACAGCAGGAAGGTATCCGGGATCAGATCGATCGGACTGATGAGATAGAGCACGAGCAGCAGCGCCCCGACGCGCACGCGCTTTGGCGTGTCTGGATGACGGCAGGCATGCCACAGCACGACGGCGTCGCGGCTGAGCAGACGAAACAGACGACGCAGACGTTGCAACATGGCGACTCTCCTTTTGCTGGCCCGCCTCATATAGGCATGAATGTCGCCAATTCAATGCCGCCATGTCCGCCAGGATCATATTGCCAAATGGCATAATCAGAGTCTTCTTTGCACCGCTTTTCCCTCGTCATGCAATACGCCATCCCGCCTTCGCTTCCCGTCGCGCTGCCGGTCGCCGGTTCCAGCGCCGTTTTTCCCGTACGCCGCGTTTATTGCGTTGGCCGCAACTATGTCGAGCACGCCATCGAGATGGGCGCTACCGGACGCGAGCCGCCGTTCTTTTTCATGAAACCGGGAGACGCAGTGCTGCCGGTGCCGTATGGCGAAGTCACGTCCTTGCCGTATCCGTCGATGACCTCGGATTTTCAATACGAGCTCGAACTGGTGGTAGCGATAGGGAAGGGAGGCGATAACATCGCGGCAGCCGATGCCGCCCGACATGTGTGGGGCTATGCGGTCGGTTTCGACATGACGCGCCGTGATTTGCAAGCGGAAGCAAAAAGCCTGCGCCGTCCGTGGGATACCGGCAAAGCCTTCGAGCAGTCTGCGCCGATCGGACCGATCCATCGTGCTGCGGATATCGGTGCGGTCGGTGTACGAACGATTGAATTGAAAGTCAACGGCACATTGCGGCAGCACAGCACGGTCGACAAGATGATCTGGAACATCGATGAAATGATCGAGTACCTGTCGCGCTATTTCACGCTGCAGCCAGGTGACCTGATCCTGACCGGCACACCGGCCGGCGTGTCGCAGCTCGTGCGTGGTGACCTGATGGAAGGCCGGATTGATGGCCTGGGAACGCTGCAGCTGAAAATCGTTTAATCGCGCATGAGAAGACCTCCGCGCCGCGATGACGCGGAGGCCGTCACCGTTTCATTCAATAACGATACAGCTGATTGTTCTCGATCCGTACGCGATTACCGACGCGCAGATCGCCGATGTTGTCGAGCGTCATCGTCTGCAACGCGCCGTTGTCGAGGCGAATACCGACCTGATACACATTAGCCGGCGCTTGACGATTTC
>DATAHI010000294.1:0-12278 GCA_036263255.1 Oxalicibacterium sp.
TATTGCTCCTTCTGCGGCAAGAGCCAGCATGAGGTCAAAAAGCTGATCGCCGGACCGTCTGTGTTTATTTGCGACGAATGCATCGATCTCTGCAATGACATCATTCGAGACGAGGCTTCCAGTGCGGAAACAGTCGCCGGCAGTGCGCGTTCGGATTTGCCGACGCCGCAGGAGTTGTGCGAGCTGCTGGACCAGTACGTGATCGGCCAGCAATCGGCTAAGCGCATTCTGGCCGTGGCGGTCTACAACCATTACAAACGCCTCAAGCATCTGGGCAAGAAGGATGACGTCGAGCTTGCAAAGAGCAACATCCTGCTCGTCGGTCCGACCGGTTCCGGCAAGACGCTGCTGGCGCAAACGCTCGCACGCACGCTGGACGTGCCTTTCGTGATTGCCGATGCGACGACGCTGACCGAAGCCGGCTATGTCGGCGAGGACGTCGAAAATATCATCCAGAAGCTGCTGCAGAACTGCAATTATGAAGTCGAGCGTGCCCAGAAGGGCATCGTCTACATCGACGAAATCGACAAGATCTCCCGCAAATCGGACAACCCGTCGATTACGCGTGACGTCTCCGGTGAAGGCGTGCAGCAGGCACTGTTGAAACTGATCGAAGGAACGATGGCATCGGTGCCTCCGCAAGGTGGCCGCAAGCATCCGAACCAGGATTTCGTGCAAATCGATACGACAAATATCCTGTTCATCTGCGGTGGTGCATTCGACGGCCTGGCGAAAATCATTTCCGAACGTTCGGAGAAGAGCGGCATTGGTTTCTCGGCCAGCGTGAAGAGCCGCGAAGAGCGCTCGGCCAGCGATGTGATGCTGGACACCGAACCTGAAGATCTGATCAAGTTCGGCCTGATTCCTGAGCTGGTCGGTCGTCTGCCAGTCGTGGCGACACTGCGTGAGCTCAACGAGGAAGCGCTGATTCAGATTCTGATCGAGCCGAAGAATGCGCTGATCAAGCAGTATTCGAAGCTGTTGCAGATGGAAGGCGCCGAACTGGAAATTCGTCCGGCTGCCTTGCAGGCAATCGCCAAGCGCGCAATTGCGCGCAAGACTGGCGCGCGCGGTTTGCGCTCGATCCTGGAGCATGCTCTGCTTGACGTCATGTACGAATTGCCGAACGAGCAGAATGTTTCCAAGGTCGTCATTGATGAAAATACCATCACTAACGGTGCGAAGCCATTGCTCATTTATCATGAGCAACCGAAGGTGTCAGGCGCGAAGCAGTAAAGTGTTGGGGACAGAGTGACGCTGCGTAAACTCAGTCCCACAAATATGTAAAAAACGGGCCTCGGGCCCGTTTTTTCTTTAAAACCGCAGTACAATTTCTCTCAGCAGCACACATTTCAGGCTTCCATCGTAGAGCCACTTCGAAGATCGCTTCGCAGGTGGCTTTTTTGTTGGTCGAATGAATTTTTGCTGCGTCCGGGCTTGTGTTTTGGCCGCTAGGGCCAACATCATTAACACGTTTATCGATAAGGCTCGCCATGACGACTACTCTTTCTATTGAACAAACCCAACTTCCGTTATTGCCGTTGCGCGATGTCGTAGTCTTCCCGCACATGGTGATTCCGCTTTTTGTGGGTCGTCCCAAGTCCATCAAGGCGCTGGAAGCAGCTATGGAGCAAGGCAAGAGCATCATGCTGGCTGCTCAAAAGGCTGCCGCAAAGGATGAGCCGTCTGCCGATGACATCTACGAGATCGGTTGCGTGGCCAATATCCTGCAAATGCTGAAGCTCCCCGACGGTACCGTGAAAGTGCTGGTTGAAGGTGCGCAGCGTGCGCGCATTCATCACATCATCGAGCTGGACACGCATTTCATTGCCGATCTGACGCCGATCGAATCCGAGCTGGGCGACGAGTCCGAAGTGGAAGCGATGCGCCGCGCGATCGTGCAGCAGTTCGATCAATACGTGAAGCTGAACAAGAAGATCCCACCGGAGATCCTGACCTCGCTCGCCGGTATCGACGACGCCGGCCGTCTGGCCGACACGATTGCCGCACATCTGCCGCTCAAGCTCGAGCAGAAGCAGGTGATTCTCGAAATCTTTAACGTTGCCAAGCGCTACGAGCATCTGCTGGGCCAGCTGGAAGGCGAGCTCGACATTCTGCAGGTCGAGAAGCGCATCCGCGGCCGCGTCAAGCGCCAGATGGAAAAGTCGCAGCGTGAGTACTACCTGAACGAACAGGTCAAGGCGATCCAGAAGGAACTTGGCGAAGGCGAAGAGGGTGCCGATCTCGAAGACCTCGAGAAGAAAATTCTCGCCGCCAAGATGCCGAAAGAGGCACTTGCCAAGGCACAGAGCGAATTGAAGAAACTGAAGCTGATGTCGCCGATGTCTGCCGAAGCGACGGTCGTGCGCAATTACATCGATACGCTGCTCGGCCTGCCGTGGAAGAAGAAGTCCAAGGTCAACAACGACTTGTCGAATGCCGAGAAAGTGCTCGAGTCGGATCACTACGGCCTCGAGAAGATCAAGGAGCGCATCCTGGAATATCTCGCCGTGCAACAGCGCGTCGACAAGGTGAAGGCGCCGATCCTGTGCTTCGTCGGTCCTCCAGGCGTCGGCAAGACTTCGCTCGGTCAGTCGATCGCACGCGCGACGAACCGCAAATTCGTGCGCATGGCGCTGGGTGGCGTGCGTGACGAGGCCGAGATTCGCGGTCATCGTCGCACCTACATCGGTTCGATGCCCGGCAAGATTCTGCAAAGCCTGGCGAAAACCGGCGTGCGCAATCCGCTGTTCCTGCTCGACGAGATCGACAAGCTCGGCATGGATTTCCGCGGTGATCCTTCTTCGGCTTTGCTGGAAGTACTGGATCCCGAGCAGAACCACACGTTCTCCGACCACTACGTGGAAGTCGATTTCGACTTGTCGGATGTGATGTTCGTCGCGACCTCGAACTCGTACAACATCCCGCCGGCGCTACTGGATCGTATGGAAGTGATTCGTCTGTCCGGTTACACGGAAGATGAAAAGACCAGCATCGCGCAACGCTATTTGTTGCCAAAGCAGATCCGCAACAACGGTCTGAAGGAAGACGAAATCAGCATCGCCGAATCGGCGATCCGCGACATCATTCGTTACTACACGCGTGAAGCCGGTGTGCGTTCGCTTGAGCGTGAGATTTCGAAGATCTGCCGCAAGGTAGTGAAGATGCTGCTGTTGAAAAAGCAGGATCGCAAGGTCAACGTCACTTCGAAGAACCTCGACAAGTTCCTCGGTGTGCGTCAGTTCGACTTCGGCGTGGCGGAAAAGGAAAATCAGGTGGGCCAGGTGGTCGGTCTGGCGTGGACCGAAGTCGGCGGCGATCTGCTCACGATCGAATCGGTCAGCATGCCGGGCAAGGGCAACATCATCCGTACCGGTACGCTGGGTGACGTGATGAAGGAGTCGATCGAAGCAGCACGTACCGTGGTGCGTAATCGTGCGAAGAAACTCGGCATCAAGTCGGAGGTCTTCGAGAAGAGCGACATCCACATTCACGTGCCGGAAGGCGCGACGCCGAAGGACGGTCCGTCCGCCGGTATCGCGATGACCTTGGCAATGGTGTCGGTGTTCACCGGTATTCCGGTGCGTGCCGATGTCGCGATGACGGGTGAGATCACGCTGCGCGGGGAAGTGCTGCCGATCGGCGGTCTGAAGGAGAAGTTGCTCGCAGCGCATCGCGGCGGCATCAAGACCGTGCTGATTCCCGAACAGAACGTGAAGGATCTGGCCGAGATTCCGGACAACGTGAAGAACAAGCTCGAAATCGTTCCGGTGCGCTGGATCGACAAGGTGCTTGAGATCGCACTGGAGCGCGCACCGGTTGCGCTGAGCGATGAAGAAGCGGCAGAAGTTGATACTGCCGTGTCGAAATCGCAGGAGTCGACGGACTCGAACGTTGTAAAACATTGAGTCTCGCACAAGAAATCAAAGCGCTCTTCGGAGCGCTTTTTTTTCGTCCATGTGCTTGATTGCGCTGAAAATTTCACGCTTTTCGACTTCGATTTTCAGAGAGGAGATCGCCCGCAAAACCGCTTGACACAAGGCTTTGCGACTTGTTTAATACCTGCTGCAGTTTTTCTGCAGTCGCGATGTCGTACTAAAACGAGTAAGAAACGACGAGTAAAAAACGGCATCGCTGGACTCAACCTTTTTAGGGGGCATATTTTGAACAAGACTGAATTGATTGACCACATCGCCGACTCCGCGGACATCTCGAAGGCGACTGCAACGCGTGCACTCGATGCACTGATCGGTGCAGTGACGACCACCTTGAAAAAGAACGGCACGGTGACGCTCGTTGGCTTCGGCACCTTTGCCGTCGGCAAACGTGCTGCACGTACCGGCAGAAATCCGCGCACTGGCGAAGAGATCAAGATCAAGGCAGCCAAGGTACCGAAGTTCAAGCCGGGCAAGGCGCTGAAGGACGCGGTCAACTAAACTTTTGGTGCAAATTGCACTGACATGTTGTAGAATCTCGTTTCTTTGCGGCGTGGTGACAACGCTGAAATGTCTGGCTGCGGTTAGGCGAGGCCTGCAAAATGCGGGTGCTTAGCTCAGTTGGTAGAGCGGCGCCCTTACAAGGCGTAGGTCGGGGGTTCGAGCCCCTCAGCACCCACCAGCAATCAGACATCGCAAGGAACAGTTAGCAGTAAAGGAGTGGTAGTTCAGTCGGTTAGAATACCGGCCTGTCACGCCGGGGGTCGCGGGTTCGAGTCCCGTCCACTCCGCCAAAATCAAAAAGGCGAACGAGAGTTCGCCTTTTTTCACATCTGACGTATCGAATCTAGGTTAGCCATGCTTGAATTCATCCGCTCCCATCAACGCCTGATGCAGTTCCTGCTGCTGCTGCTGATTCTGCCATCCTTCGCTTTCTTCGGTATCGAAAGCTACATGCACATGGGCGGCGGCGAAGACGCCATCGCCGAGGTGAACGGCAAGAAAATCACGCAACAGGAATGGGATAACGCGCAACGCGAACAGATGGAACGCTTCCGCCAGATGCTGGGTGGGCAGTTCGATCCCAAGATGTTCGATACGCCTGAAGCCAAGCAGGAAATTCTCGACAATCTGATTGCGCAACGTGTACTGGAAGCCGAAGCGCAGCACGAGAAGCTTGGCGTATCGGACGAGATGCTGCAGCAGACGATTGCCAGCTTTCCGGCATTGCGCAACGCCGAAGGAAAATTCGATTACGAACGTTACAAGAGCCTGCTGGCTGCGCAAGGCATGACGCCCGAGATTTACGAGGCGCGCTTGCGCCACGACATGGCGGTGCAGCAGGTGAACGCGGCAGTGCAGGCTACAGCGTTTGCGCCGAAGTCGGTGGCAACTCGTTTGTCGGAACTTGGCGAGCAGGAGCGTCAGGTGCAGCAATTGCTGTTCAAGCCTGCCGACTACGTTTCGCGAGTCAAGGTCACCGACGACATGCTGAAGTCTTTCTATGAGAAGAGCAGCCAGTTCGACGTGCCCGAACAAGTGAAGGCCGAATACGTCGTGCTGAACGCCGATGCGTTGGCTTCACAAGTGAATGTCAGCGATGCCGACATCAAGGCCTATTACGATCAAAATGCCGCGCATTTTCATACCGATGAAGAGCGTCGTGCCAGCCATATCCTGATAGCAGTGAAGAAGGATGCAAGCGATACGGAGAAAGCCGCAGCAAAGGCAAAGGCGGAAAAGCTTTTGGCCACGCTGCGCCAGCACCCGGAGCAATTTGCGAGGCTCGCCAAAGAAAATTCCGATGATCCTGGTTCGGCTGCGCATGGTGGCGATCTTGATTTCTTCGGTCGCGGCATGATGGTCAAGTCCTTCGAAGACGCCGCATTCAAACTGAAGCAGGGAGAAATCAGCGATCTGGTGCAATCCGAATTCGGCTATCACATCATCAAGGTCACCGACATCAAGCCGGCAGCCACCAAGTCGCTGGATCAGGTGAAGGGTGAAATTGCCGCCAATATCCGCAAGCAGATCATTGCAAAGAAATATTCGGAAGCCGCCGACGTCTTCAGCAATACCGTGTACGAACAATCGGACAGCCTGAAGCCGGTCGCCGACAAGCTGCAATTGAAGATCGAGACGGCAGGCAACCTGACGCGCCAGCCGAATCCTTCGCTGCCGCAGAATGCGCCCTACAACGATCCGAAATTCCTGAACGCCTTGTTCTCCAATGATGCGCTGAAGAACAAGCGCAATACGGAAGCAGTGGAAGTGGCACCGAATACCTTGATTGCAGGTCGTGTGGTGGATTACAAGCCGGCGACCAAGCGTCCGTTCGAAGAAGTAAAGAATCAGGTGCGCGATCAATTGGTGCAGCAGGAAGCAGCAGCGCTGGCGAAAAAGGCCGGAGAAGAAAAACTGGCAGCACTGAAGCAGAAGGATGACGCCAGCGGTTTTGCCGCAGCGCAGACCGTCTCGCGTGCGAAGAGCCAGGGCATTGCTCCGGCCGTGTTCCTTGCGGCGATGAAGGCCGATACATCGAAGCTGCCTACCTATACCGGCGCCGATCTAGGCAAGCAGGGTTATAGCATCGTGCGCGTGGTGAAGGTGGAGCAACCGGCGAACATCGATGTAGCCAAGCGCGAGGCTGAAGCGCAGCAGATCACCGCGGCGGTCGCACAGCAGGAAACGCTGGCCTATATCGAATATCTGAAGCAGAAAGCCAAGGTCAAAATCCTGAAGCCGCTGAATCCGAAGCCAGCATCGATTGAGTAAGCCGATCACAGTGCTGGACTGTCGTTCTCAAAAAAGCCGCTCATCGAGCGGCTTTTTTATTGCCTTATCCTGGAGACGGGATCAGGAGATGGCAGACACTCAGCACCATTCGTGCTGCCATCAGGACCGACAGCCAATGGCGTGTTTTTCAACGCTTCAACGCTCGTTCAACAAACGTTTCAATGCCGGCCAGATGTTGTTCAGGATGATCGGATGCGCGTCTGCCGTGGGATGGATGCGATCGGCCTGGAATAGATCGGCATGTTCAACTACGCCGGCCAGCATAAACGGTACGAGCGCCGATTTGCTGTCTTTTGCCACCTCGGGAAACAGCGCAGCGAATTGTCTGCTGTATTCAGGGCCGTAATTCGGCGGAATTTGCATACCGACGATCAGCACGCGTGCGCCTGCCTTCTGTGCGCCGGCGGTCATGGCGCGCAGGTTGTCGCGTGTCGCTGCGAGCGAAAGGCCGCGCAAGGCGTCGTTCGCGCCGAGCTCGATCACGACGATGTCCGGATGATGCCTAGTCAGCAGGGAGGGCAGACGTGTTCTTCCGCCACTGGTGGTTTCACCGCTGATGCTCGCGTTGACGATGGACGCCTGAATATGTTCTGCCTGCAGCTTTTTCTGCAGCAGGCTGACCCAGCCGCGGCCGCGTTCCAGTCCGTACTCTGCCGACAGGCTGTCGCCCAGCACCACGATGGTTTTTGATGCAGAATAGGCGCTCATTGCAAACGACGCGAGCATCGCCGTCAGCATCATCTGCAAGCCTAGACGAAACAATGTTCCCACTTGATGCGACAACCTGAAATCGAACGGCATGCCTGAATCCTCTCTGTCTTTTGCTATCGAAGCGCGTAATCTCACCAAGCGCGTGGCCGACGCCAGCGGCGAACTGACGATCCTGGATCGTATCGATTTTAACGTGCAAGCCGGCAGCACGCTGGCGGTGGTGGGAGCCTCGGGTTCAGGGAAGTCAACCTTGCTGGGGCTGCTGGCAGGCCTCGATACGCCAACCGAAGGTACGGTAATCCTCGACGGCGTCGATATCTTCAAGCTGGACGAAGACGGCCGCGCGGCCTTGCGCAAGGAGAAACTCGGTTTCGTCTTCCAGTCCTTTCAGCTGCTTGGCCATCTGAATGCGCTGGAGAACGTGATGCTGCCGCTGGAATTGCGCGGCGACGCCGACGCAGGCAACAAAGCGCAGGCGATGCTCGATCGCGTCGGCTTGTCGAGCCGGCTGCGCCACTATCCGAAGTATTTGTCCGGCGGCGAGCAGCAGCGCGTGGCATTGGCCCGCGCTTTTGTCAGCGAGCCGCCGCTGCTGTTCGCGGATGAGCCGACCGGAAGCCTGGATGCGGCGACTGGTGAAGCCGTGATCAAGCTGATGTTCGAACTGAATCAAGAGCGGGGCTCGACGCTGGTGCTGGTCACACACGATCCCGCGATTGCTGCCATGTGCAAGCGCACGATCACGATCGCGGCCGGGCGTCTTGCCTGAAAGCGGATGACTGCTGCAGAACCAGACGGTTCAGCGCAAAGCGTATCGCAGGGATCAGTTCACTGGCGGTCACCCCGATCGGACCGACGCCACTTTCCACCAGGTCGTCGGCAGCTTGGCCGTGTAGCCAGACGGCGCCGCATGCAGCGGCATCCACAGACCATCCTTGTGCCAGCAATGCTGCGCACAGGCCACTCAATACATCCCCCGAACCGGCGGTGGCCAGGGCAGGGTTGCCGGTTGAATTGATCACGATGCGGTCATCAGGCAATGCGATCACGGTGCCAGAGCCCTTCAACGCGACGCATGCGTTGAAGCGAGATGCCAGCAGGCGTGCCGCAGCGAGACGATCGTTCTGTACTTCTTGCGTCGTCGCGCCGAGCAGTCGCGCCGCTTCCAGCGGATGCGGGGTCAGCAAAGCCGGTGCTCGCCGCGACCGTAGCTTCTGCTGCAAGGCAGATTCCGTTGCCATCAGATTTAATGCATCAGCATCAAGCACCAGCGGACACCGGGAGGCAATCACTTTGTTCAGCAGGTCATGCGCTTCGCGTGCAACACCGAGTCCAGGGCCGGCGGCGATCACGCCCTTGTCGAAATCCATCTGAAGCGCGTCGCGGCACATCAGTTCCGGTTGCGTGTCGTCGTAAGCGAGCGCGGCATCGGGTGATGCGATGAAGACGCGGCCTGCGCCGCATTTGAGCGCCGTGCGTGCAGCAAGAATCGCTGCGCCAACCGTACCGCTTGCGCCACCCAGTACGACGACGTCGCCATAGCTTCCTTTATGTGAATTTTGCAGTCGCGGTCGCAGTGCGCTGCTGAAGAGTTCGACGCCATTCAACTGCAGCGTCGTCGCGGGAAATCGTGTTCGATCGGCGGCAAGATCCTCCACCAGTACCCGGCCGGCATGGTCTCGCCCGTCGCTGGTATGCAGACCTGGCTTGTCACCGATGAAGGTAACTGTATGCGCGGCACGGATCGCGATGCCTTCGATGCCGCCAATGATGCAGCCTGTATCGGCATGCAATCCACTCGGGACATCAAGGGCCAGCACCGGGCTGCGCAAGGTATTGACCGTTTCGATCAACGTGCGTGCCATGCCCTGTATCGGTCGCGACAGGCCGATGCCGAACAGGCCGTCGACGACCAATGCCCAATCATGCGCGGCAATCAGCGCCGGATCCGCTGCCAGAATATGGATGCCGGTATGCGCTTGTGCCAACTTGAATGCTTGTACGGCATCGGCCGGCAGCGCCGTCGGTTCGCCTGCGAACATCACCGTCGGTTCGCAGCCGGCTTCCGCCAGATGCGTCGCCATCTCGAATGCGTCGCCGCCGTTGTTGCCGGGGCCGGCAAGCAGCAGCACGGCGGGATTCGCATGAGTCGACAGCAGATGGAGTGCGTATTCGGCCGCGGCGCGTCCGGCGCGCTGCATCAAGGTACGTGGCGCCAGTTCCGCCTGGACGGCTCGTTCGATCTGGCGAATGTCGGCGACGGTGTAGAGCGAATGTGAAGTCATGACCAGATCCCATGCAAAGAGCGCTGGCAAATACGGTAGATGCGAAAGCAGGGCTTCCGCATCGTGCTACGAATAGCGTGCCGGCGTCAAACCTTCGGTGTCGATATCCGTGTCGCGCATCGAAACCAGATCGGCAACAAGTTTTGCGGCACCGGTTGCCATCGTCCAGCCTTGCGTGCCGTGCCCCAGATTGACGAACACGCCGCGAGCTGCGGTCGCACCGACAACGGGCGGCCCATCGGGCAGCATCAAGCTGCTGCCGGACCAGAAGGTTGCGCTGTGAAAGTTGCAAGCTTGCGGAAACCAATCCTCCGCCACTTTGAATAGCGTATGGAGCGCCGCATCGCGTATCGCATTGGCTTCGTTGCGTACGCCGAATTCGAGTGTGCCGGCGACGCGCACGCGCTTGTCCAGCCGCGTAATTGCCACTTGATGAGCGTGGTCGAACAGTGCCGCAGTAGGCGCGGCGTCGAAATTGCGGACCGGCGCGGTGACAGCCACGCTGCGTACGCGCTGGAAAGGTAGCTGGATGCCGAGCGGCGCAAGCAGACGCACACTGTCGGCGCCGCTGGCAAGCACCACCGCGTCGGCAGCGAATTGCTGCTCACCTATCTGAAGCGCCACGCCACGTTCGGTTTGTCTGATCGTCTCGACCTCGCTGCCGAAATGGAACTGGACGCCCATTGCGTGCGTCAACTGGCGCATCTGGCGCGTGAACAGCGGGCAATTGCCCGACTCGTCCTGCGGGAAATACAACGCGCCGGCTAGCGGCGTTTCCGGATGAAGCGCTGGTTCAATCTTGTGCGCCATGTCGGCATCCAGCAGCTTGTGCGCAATGCCTTGCTCGCCCAGGAATTGCAGCACGGATTGCATTAGCTGCACGTCGCGTTCGCTGCGCAGCAGTTGCAGGCAGCCGGCGTTTTGTTCGTAGTCGAGCTGGTGCCGTTCGCGCAGCGACTGCATCAATTCACGGCTGTACAAGGAAAGCCGCAGCATGCGCTCGTGATTACGCTGATAGCGTCCTGCTTCGCATTCGCCGCGCCAGCGGCGTATCCAGCGCCACAACGCGGGGTCGAGCAGACGCCGGAAGAAAATCGGGGAGGCCGGCTTGCGCAGGGCGGACAACAACGCGCGCGGCATGCCGGGCAGGGCCAATGGCATCGCGCTATCGTACGACATCAGGCCGGCGTCGCCGAAGCTCGCTTCTTCCGCGACATTGTTGCGGCGTTCGACGACGACCACCTCGTGGCCCGCCTCGGCGAGAAAATAGGCGGTGCTTACCCCCGTAACACCCGCGCCGACCACTGCTACTTGCATGCGTTCTACCTTTTTAAATGGACCCGTCATGTTACCAAGCGGGACCTGTCCGACGCCAGTGGGTGACAACGCAATTTGCGTTTGGAGGTTGACGGCGCAGCAAAAAAAAAGCCGCATCATGGATGCGGCTTTTGCATTACGAGTGAAAAACGCTACAGGGGATTGCGGCCACTAATGATGCGCAGCAGCACCACGACGATCGCAATCACGAGCAGAATGTGGATAAAACCGCCCAGCGTGTACGAGGTGACGAGGCCGAGCAGCCACAGGATGACGAGAATGACGGCAATGGTGTAAAGCATGGTGATCTCCTTTCGCTTGTAACAGGTGACTCGCTACGGCAGCACCAGCCATGAGACAAAACATGCGCATCGCTGCGCGTGGCGGCACAAAGCGGCCCAGCCGCGCCGCCGCTTGACGTTTGCAGTGTCCTCCACTGCAGCAGGGCTTTCCGTTCGCTAACGAACATTGCAATGCCGGGCAGCATGATTTACTGAAATCGTGTGGGACAATTCCAGCGGAGACATCTAGGAAGAGTGATGAGCGATATACCCGAACACAAGACAGAGAATCCGGCCATCGCCGTGCATGCGGGGAACGAACGGCCGGCACAGCCGGAGACGAGGTACGCCAGCGACACGCATGCGACCAACATGGCGACTGCGAAAATCCATTTTCCGGTCGACGCACGCGGCATGGCGCTGACGTCGATTGCAACGATTGCCGTCGTTTATGCGCTATATGCCGCCCACGCCTTTTTTATCCCGCTGCTGTTCGGCATCTTCATCGCCTATACGCTGAATCCGGTCGTTGCTTGGCTGGAGAAGCTGCATATTCCACGCCTGCTCGGCACCTCGATCCTGCTGATCGCAATCGTCAGTGGCGGCGTCGCCACCGTGGTGAATCTGCGCGACGAATTCAATTCCATTCTGCTCAATCTGCCTGCTGCCACGCAGAAGCTCACGCGTGCAGTGCGAGCGATGGACAACCGGCACAGCGCCTTGCAGCAGATGCAGGCTGCCGCGAACGAGATCCAGAAGGCGACAAATCAGGCCGCCGGCGTGCGGCCACCTGCACGGCCGGCGCAGGATCAGCCGCTCTTCAACTTCAATCAGTGGCTGCTGGTTGGATCGGTCGGCGTACTGACGCTGCTGGCACAGGCAACGATGGTCGTGTTCCTTGTGTTTTTCTTTCTGCTCTCGGGCGATACCTTCAAGCGCAAGCTGGTCAAGAT
>DATAHI010000295.1:0-6436 GCA_036263255.1 Oxalicibacterium sp.
CCAGATCGGTATCTATAACCATCAAGGCCAGCTGTACGAGCCGGTCGACAAGGACCAGGTCAGCTATTACCGCGAAGACAAGGCCGGCCAGATTCTGCAGGAAGGCATCAACGAAGCCGGCGCGATGGCATCGTGGATCGCCGCAGCAACTTCGTACTCGACGAACAACCGCGTGATGCTGCCGTTCTACACCTTCTACTCGATGTTCGGTCTGCAGCGTATCGGCGACCTTGCATGGGCAGCAGGCGACATGCGCGCACGCGGCTTCCTGCTCGGCGGCACCGCTGGCCGCACCACGCTGAACGGCGAAGGCCTGCAGCACGAAGACGGTCACAGCCACATACTGGCGTCGACGATTCCGAACTGCATGCCGTACGACCCGACCTTCGCCCATGAAGTCGCCGTCATCATGCACGACGGCCTGAAGCGCATGGTCGAGCAGCAGGAAGACGTGTTCTATTACATCACCGTGATGAACGAGAACTACCCGCAGCCTGGTTTGAAAGCAGGCCAGGAAGCAGACATCCTGAAGGGCTTGTATCTGTTCAAGGATGGCGGCAAGGACAGCGCCAAGAAAGGTGCGAAGAGCAACCGGGTGCAACTGATGGGTTCCGGCACGATCCTGCGCGAAGTGATCGCCGCCGCCGATCTGCTGAAGAACGATTGGGGTATCACGGCCGATATCTGGTCCGCACCATCCTTCACGCTGTTGGCGCGCGATGGGCAGGACGTCGAACGCTGGAACATGCTGCACCCGACGCACGAACCGCGCGTGGCGCACATCACTAAGTCGCTGCAAGGCACGAGCGGCCCGATCGTGGTGGCGACCGATTACATGCGCACCTTCGCCGAGCAAGTCCGCGCCTTCGTACCGAAGGATCGTACTTACAAGGTGCTGGGCACCGACGGTTTCGGCCGTTCGGACAGCCGTGCGAAACTGCGTGAGTTCTTCGAGGTCAACCGTTACTTCGTCACCATTGCCGCCTTGAAAGCGCTGGCCGACGAAGGCACGATTGCCGCATCGGTCGTTGCAGAAGCCATCACGAAATACAGCATCAACCCGGACAAGGCGAATCCGGTCACGCAATAATCTTTAGAAATCTTCCTCTGATTGACGACGGGGAATGCAGCGCGCGTCGTGCTGCTTCCCCGAAGTCATGATGGCAGCACGCAAACAAGCGGAGAAAAAATAATGAGCATGGTGGAAGTCAAAGTTCCGGATATTGGTGATTTCAAGGAAGTGGAAATCATCGAACTGCTGGTGAAACCGGGCGACACGGTCAAAGCGGACCAGTCGCTGATCACGGTGGAATCGGACAAGGCCAGCATGGAAATTCCTTCCAGCCACGCCGGCGTAGTGAAGGAAGTGAAGGTCAAGCTGGGCGACAAGGTGGGCGAAGGCTCATTGATCCTGACGCTGGATGCAGCGGAGGACAAGGCGGCGGCTCCCGCTGCCGCGCCCGCACCGAAACAAGATACTCCGCCGCCTGCTGCAGCTCCTGCACCTGCGCCGGCTCCCGTTGCGGCGCCGACACCGGCTCCCGCTCCTGTTGTTGCGCCTGCAGCTCCGGCACCAGCACCTGCCCCTGCTCCCGCACCAGCGGCACAAGCTGCAGTTGCGCCGGCTGCGAGCTATTCGAGCAGCAAGGCACATGCATCACCATCGATTCGCAAGTTTGCGCGCGAACTCGGTGTCGACCTGAACAAGGTTGCCGGTTCCGGTCCGAAAGGGCGCATCACGCAGCAGGACGTGCAGAGTTATGTGAAGGGTGCGCTGGCGGCCGGTCCGGTTGCTGCACCAGTAGCTGCGCCTGCGGCAAAAGCGGATGGTGGCGGCCTCGGCTTGCTGCCATGGCCATCGCTCGACTTCTCGAAGTTCGGTCCGACGACGATCGAACCGCTGTCGCGCATCAAGAAGATCAGCGGCCCGAACCTGCATCGCAACTGGGTCATGATCCCGCACGTCACGCAATACGACGAAGCGGACGTCACCGATCTGGAAGCGCTGCGCAAGGAAAGCAACGAGAAGCTGGCCAAGTCTGGCGTCAAGGTGACGCTGCTGGCCTTCGTCATCAAGGCATGCGTCGCGGCGCTGAAGAAGCATCCCGAATTCAATTCCTCGCTGGATGAAAACGGCGAGAATCTGATCCTCAAGCAGTACTACAACATCGGCTTCGCAGCCGACACGCCGCAAGGCCTGGTGGTGCCGGTCGTGAAAGACGCCGACAAGAAATCCGTCACGCAGATTGCGCAGGAAATGGGTGAGCTGTCCGCACAAGCGCGCGAAGGAAAACTGAAGCCGGCCGACATGCAGGGTGCGACCTTCACGATTTCGTCGCTCGGTGGCATCGGCGGCACATACTTCACGCCGCTGATCAATGCGCCGGAAGTGGCGATCGTCGGCCTGTCCAAGACGCAGATGAAACCGGTTTGGGACGGCAAGCAGTTCGTGCCGCGCCTGATCATGCCGCTGTCGCTGTCCTACGATCACCGCGTGATCGATGGTGCGCAGGGCGCTCGCTTCGTCACCTATCTGAGCGAAATGCTGGGCGATCTGCGCAAATCGCTGCTGTAAAAGAACAAGCCAGTCGAGATCAACGTAAGCGCGGCCGCGTGACCGCGCCCATGTTCAAGGAGACCGCCAATGACGACTTGCGTCGTTGTGAAGAAGGGAAACGAGATCGCCATCGCCAGCGATTCACTGGTCACGTTCGGCGACACACGTCTGTCGAACGCGTACGAAGCCAACAACAAGATGTTTCAGGTTGGCGAATCGTGGATCACGCTGGCCGGTAGTGCGGCGCACTTTCCGGTGATGCGCAAGCTGCTGAACGGTATGGGTGAAGACCTGAAACTGAACAGCCGCGATGAAGTGTTCGACACCTTTTCGAAAGTTCATCAAGTCCTCAAGGAAAACTACTTCCTCAACACGAAAGAAGAAGACGACGATCCTTACGAGTCCTCGCAGATCGCCGCGCTGGTGGCGAATCCGAGCGGCATCTACGGCGTATATTCGTATCGCGAAGTGTTCTGCTTCGATCGATTCTGGGGTATCGGCAGCGGCCGAAACTTTGCGCTGGGCGCGATGTACGCGATCTACGACAAGGTACCGACCGCGCGCGAGATTGCAGAGATCGGCGTCAACGCCGGCGCCGAATTTGACAAGAGCTCGTCAGGACCTTTCCGCATCGTCAGTTTTCCGATGCACACCGAAATCAATAATTCGTAATACCAATATCAAGAATCAGCGGCGCTGACCAGCAACATGAGCGCTGCACAACGGAGCTAAAGCGATGAGCACGATTGAAGTCAAAGTCCCCGATATCGGCGATTTCAAGGAAGTGGACGTGATCGAAGTCCTGGTCAAGGTTGGCGATACGGTGAAGGTCGATCAATCGTTGATTACCGTCGAGTCGGACAAGGCGAGCATGGAGATCCCCTCTACACATGCTGGCGTCGTCAAAGAGATGAAGGTCAAGCTTGGCGACAAGGTTGCCGAAGGCTCCGTGTTGCTGATTCTCGAAGCTGCAGCGGAAGCACCGGTGGCCAAGCCTGCAGAGAAAGTGAAGGAAGCCGCCGCTGCCGCACCAGCCGCTTCTGCCAGCGCATCCGCTCCTGCACCTGCCGCAGCAGTACAGGCGGGCGGCATTATCGATGTAACGGTGCCTGACATCGGCGACTTCAAGGAAGTGGAAATCATCGAACTGCTGGTGAAGCCAGGCGACACGGTGAAGGTCGATCAGTCGTTGATCACGGTGGAATCGGACAAGGCCAGCATGGAGATCCCGTCGAGTCACGCAGGTGTAGTGAAGGATGTGAAGGTCAAGCTGGGTGACAAGGTCGGCGAAGGCTCTTTGATCCTGACGTTGCAAGTTGCGGCGAGCGCTGCAGCACCGGTGGCAAGTTCGCCGACTCCTGTTGCACCTGCGCCGCAAGCCGCTCCAAAAGCTGCGCCTGCATCGCAAGCACCGGCCACTGCGCCGACCGCAGCCAATTTCACTGGCGCGGCCGATATCGAATGCGACATGCTCGTCCTCGGCGCCGGCCCTGGCGGTTATTCCGCGGCGTTCCGCGCTGCCGATCTCGGCATGAATACTGTGCTGGTCGAACGTTATTCGACGCTGGGCGGCGTTTGCCTGAACGTCGGCTGCATTCCGTCGAAAGCCTTGCTGCACGTTGCTGCAGTGATCGATGAAGCAGCCTCGATGGCGGCGCACGGCGTCACTTTCGGCAAGCCGCAAATCGACATCGACAAACTGCGTGCGCACAAGGAAAAAGTCATCGGCAAGATGACCACCGGCCTGGCTGGGATGGCGAAGATGCGCAAGGTCAATCACGTGCAAGGCGTCGGCCAGTTCGTTGGACCAAACCACATCGAAGTGGCGATGGCAGACGGCAGCAAGAAAACGATCCAATTCAAGCAGGCAATCATCGCTGCCGGTTCGTCGGTCGTGAATCTGCCTTTCGTGCCGCAGGATCCACGCATTGTCGATTCGACCGGTGCGCTGGAACTGCGTCAGGTGCCGAAGCGCATGCTCGTCATCGGCGGTGGCATCATCGGCCTTGAAATGGCAACGGTGTACTCCACGCTCGGCGCACGCATCGACGTGGTCGAAATGATGGATGGCCTGATGCAGGGCGCGGATCGCGACCTGGTCAAGGTCTGGCAGAAATTCAACGAGAAGCGCTTCGACAAGATCATGTTGAAGACCAAGACGGTTGGAGTGGAAGCACTGAAGGAAGGCATCAAGGTGACTTTCGAAGCGGCGGAAGCAGGCGTCACCGCACCGGAACCGCAGCTCTACGATCTGGTACTGGTCGCAGTCGGCCGCAGTCCGAACGGCAAGAAGATCGGCGCGGAGAAAGCTGGCGTCGCGGTCACCGATCGCGGCTTCATCGAAGTGGATGCACAGATGCGTACCAATGTGCCGCACATCTTCGCGATTGGCGATCTGGTCGGCCAGCCGATGCTGGCGCACAAAGCTGTGCATGAAGCGCATGTCGCGGCGGAAGCGGCAGCAGGTGAAAAAGCCTACTTCGACGCACGTGTGATTCCATCGGTGGCCTACACCGATCCGGAAGTCGCATGGGTCGGCATGACGGAAGACGAAGCGAAGGCCAAGGGCGTCAAGCTGGAGAAGGGCCTGTTCCCATGGAACGCCTCCGGCCGCGCCGTCGCCAACGGCCGCGACGAAGGCTTCACCAAGCTGCTGTTCGACGCAGAGACGCACCGCATCGTCGGTGGCGGCATCGTCGGTACGCATGCCGGCGACATGATCGGCGAGATTGCACTAGCGATCGAGATGGGCGCCGATGCGGTCGATATCGGCAAGACGATTCATCCGCATCCGACGCTGGGCGAATCGATCGGCATGGCGGCGGAAGTCTTCGAAGGCGTGTGTACCGACTTGCCACCGGTGCGCAAGAAATAACTGTGAGCTTGGAAAAAAGCGGCGCGATGCGCCGCTTTTATTTTTTCCCTAATGGTAGAAGTCCCATATTCATGGGTTGCTCCTGCGAATCCATAAATGTATCGTGCTGCAAACTTTCGTTGCATTAGGCGCGTGAGAGGACTAAGGGTATTGATCTGGGGAAGTACGAAAGGTCAGCGTTTCTTTATCGAAAAAAGATAATTTGCTGCTTTTTATGTACTCGCTTTTATTCTCGGAGCCATATGCCCGATTTCTACAGCTTGCATTTTGATTTGTTTGTCTTTTACAGGCGGTGCCTGGATGGGCGGTATGTGGCTGTCTCTGTACACCCACACCGCTTATCTTCCTGGGGCTTGGCTCGCGGTCTTTCTGCAAGCCTATATCGTCGTTCTTTGCTAAGGAGCGAAAGAACTTAAGCAGCTTACGTTCCATATCAATTAAAAAACCGCATCCACTCACCAGTAATTGTTACTCCAATGTTGCTGAGAAGTATAGGCATTCCTTTGGCGGCCTTGTTTCTATTTCTGTACCTAATCTCCCTCTGTTTCGGACGGACTCGTGTATTCGCCGCAAAGTTGTTAGGCTGGGCCTTTCTCATGGCAGTTGTCGCCGCGCTGCTGTTCTGGGTGTGGGCGCAAAGTAATCTGCCCAAGCCATATCACTACCAAGCAGCAGCATTAACATTGCCATTCTGGTTCGGAGCGAGCGGTTTTGTCCTGTTTTTACGCTATCTCGTAGCAGGGCAAGGAAGAGATGCGCGTGATTTTCTGATGGCCGCGCTGACTGCGGGTTTAGGTGCGATAGCAGGATATTTAGCTGCCCGACCTTTCTGGCTAACAGATAGAGTTCCGCCGTGGTTTCCCGAAAGATTGTTTGCTTCAGTATTAAAAGCAGCCCAAAGCTTTTTGGGCGACTGGTTTCGTGACGGCGATGGTGAATTAATGCTTGCCACGATAATTATGGGTATTCCTAGTGTTCTGATCGTCGGATTGATTTTAGGTTGT
>DATAHI010000296.1:0-4474 GCA_036263255.1 Oxalicibacterium sp.
ATGGAAAGCAACGGCAAGCGCGTCACGCGCGACGGCGAACCGGTCGATGTGAAGACCTGCCCTGTCATTTGGGGCGACGTCGGCACCAACGGTCAGCACGCCTACTTCCAGTTGCTGCATCAAGGTACTGACATCACGCCGGTGGATTTCATCGCCGCGCTGAAGCCGAGCCATGCACTGCCCGGCCATCATGCCTTGCTGTTGGCAAACTGCTTTGCCCAGTCGGAAGCGCTGATGCGCGGCAAGAATGCGGAAGAAGTACGGCGCGACATGCAGGCCCAAGGCCTCGCCGAAGAGGAAATCGCGCGACTGCTGCCGCATCGGATCTTCCCGGGTAACCGGCCCAGCAATACGATTCTGATCGAGGCGCTGACCCCGCATGCGCTGGGTGCGCTGATCGCACTGTACGAGCACAAGGTGTTCGTACAAGGTGCGATCTGGGACATCAACAGTTTCGATCAATGGGGTGTGGAGCTAGGCAAGGTGCTTGCGAAAAACATTGCCGACGAACTGACCGGGCAAGCGAAAACCGACGCGCACGACAGTTCGACGAACGGCCTGATCGCACGCGCAAAAGCTGCGATGTAGTGCATCATCTGGCAGAATGACAGCGGCGCATCGCCTCCGGGCGGGCACGCATTTCACCTCTTACTGATTTCACCTGACTTCACCTATGGCACTGAACGATTTCGATCTGGTCCTGTTCGGCGGCGGCGGCGACCTGTCGATGCGCAAGCTGATTCCCGCGCTGTACGCGCGCAACCGTGCCGGTGATCTGCCGCCCACCGCGCAGCTGATCTGCGTCGGTCGTCATCCGTGGAGCAATGAAGAATTCATCGCCACGCTGAACGAGAACGCGAAACCGCATATCCCCGAGGACAACCTGAACCCGCAGGCGTGGGACGCATTCTGCGCACGCATCCGCTACATCTCGCTCGATGCGACCGATGCCAAGAGCTACGGCCCTCTGAAGGACATCTTGCGCGACGATGCAGCGCTGACCCGCGTGTTCTACCTGGCGATGTCGCCCACGCTGTTCGCCACCATCTGCAAGAACCTGGCAGCCTGCGGACTCGCAACGCCGAATTCTCGCGTGGTGCTGGAAAAGCCGCTGGGGCGCGATCTGGCCAGCGCCAAGCAGATCAACAGGGAAGTCGGTGAAGTCTTCCAGGAATCGCAAATTTTCCGTATCGACCACTATCTCGGCAAAGAGGCGGTGCAGAACCTGCTGGCACTGCGTTTCGGCAACGTGCTGTTCGAGCCGCTGTGGCGCCGGGAGTGGATTTCCGATGTGCAGATCACGATCGCGGAAGAGCTTGGTGTCGGCAACCGGATGGGCTACTACGAAACTTCGGGCGCATTGCGCGACATGGTGCAGAACCACCTGCTGCAGCTGTTGTGCATCACTGCGATGGAACCGCCGCTGTCGGTCGAAGCCGATGCGGTACGCGACGAAAAGCTGAAGGTGCTGCGCTCGCTGAAACCTTTCACGCCCACTACGTTGGCGCGCAACGTCGTGCGCGGCCAATATCGCGCCGGCCATGTCGAGGGCAAGCCGGTGCCCGCCTATCGCAACGAAGAAGGTGCCAATCCCGATTCGAATACCGAAACCTTCGTCGCAGTAAAGGCCGAGATCGATACCTGGCGCTGGTCCGGCGTGCCCTTCTATCTGCGTACCGGCAAGCGGATGGCAGATTCGTTGGCCGAAATCGTGGTGCGCTTCAAATCGATTCCACATTCGATTTTTGCGCAATCGACCGGCAGCTTCCAGCCGAACTGTCTGGTTATTCGCCTGCAGCCGGACGACGGCCTGCAACTGAACCTGATGGCGAAGACGCCGGGCGACGGCATGCGTCTGAAGCCGGCCGAGCTGGAACTGGATTTCCGCGAAACCTTCAAGACGCCGCGCATGGATGCGTACGAACGCCTGCTGCTCGACGTGCTGCGCGGCCAGCTGACGCTGTTCATGCGCAGCGACGAACTGGAAGCCGCCTGGGAATGGGTGGAGCCGATCCTGCGCTACTGGGAGCAGGACGGCAACGATCCTATCCTGTACACCGCGGGCACCTGGGGACCGGCTGCATCGAGCGCGCTGATCGGTCGCGACGGCTTGCAGTGGCGCGAAGAAGCCTTGCCGGAAACCTGACGCATCGCACCATGCTGCTTGATTCGATCCGCGCGCGCTACGACTCGCTTTCTCCTTCCGAAAAGAAAGTCGCGCTCGCGGTCCTCCAGCAGCCGGAATCCGCGATCGGGGAAAACATCGCTGCGCTGGCAAAGAAGGCCAACGTTTCCGAGCCGACCGTGATCCGTTTCTGCCGAGCGCTCGGCTTCGATGGCTGGCATGCGTTCAAGATGAAGCTGGCGCAAGGTCTGGTGCTGGCGCCGGGCGCAGATGAAACGCCGGCGCCGGAGGATCTCGCAGCCGATCTGGTCAACAAGATTTGCAGCCGTTCAGTAAATACGCTGCTCGACCTGCGCAACACGCTGGACCCCGATGCGATCGAGCGCGCGCTACAGGTGCTCGCCAAAGCGAACCGCATCGAGTTCTATGGCCACGGCACCTCGGGCATTGTCGCGATCGATGCGCAGCACAAGTTCTTCCGTTCGGGCGTACCGACCGTCGCTTACTCCGATCCGCACATCCACAGCATCGCAGCCTCGCTGCTGAAGGCAGGCGACGTCGTCGTTGCCCTGTCGCAGCGCGGCGGCACCAAGGAACTGCTGCGCAGCGTACAACTGGCGCGCAATTCCGGCGCCGACGTCATCGCCCTCACGCCGAGCGGCACGCCGCTGGCGCAACTGGCAACCGTACTGATCCCGATCGACCTTCAGTTCCATACCGATCCGTACACGCCGATCTCGGCACGTCTGGCGCATCTGGTCGTCATCGACATCTTGGCCGTCGGCCTCGCACTGCGGCTGGGACCCGAACGCCGCAAAAAAATGCAGCAGGCCGAGAAAACCTTGCGAAAAATCGACCTGCAATTCGATTCTCTGCATCGCTAGTAGCGGCAACACTCCCATTACAATAAGACAAACCACAGCAGATACCGCCATGAATCAACTCGAACAACTGAAGCAGTACACTACTATCGTTGCAGACACCGGCGATTTTCAGTCCATGAAGGCTTATGCGCCTCAGGACGCAACCACCAATCCTTCGCTGATCCTGAAGGCGGTACAGAAGGACGAATACCGTCCGATCATGGAAAAGGCAGCGCGCGACCACACCGGCAAGAGCACCGGCGAGATTGTCGACCAGCTGCTGGTTGCCTTCGGCAAGCAGATTCTCGACATCATTCCCGGCCGCGTGTCGACCGAAACCGACGCGCGTCTGTCTTTTGATACCGAAGGTTCGATTGCGAAGGGGCGCGAGCTGATCCGCCTGTACGAAGCCGCCGGTGTGCCGCGAGAACGCGTGCTGATCAAGATCGCGTCGACTTGGGAAGGCATTCGCGCCGCACAGCAGCTGGAGAAGGAAGGCATCCGCTGCAACATGACACTGCTGTTCTCGCTGCCGCAAGCAGTTGCCTGCGCCGACGCCGGCGTGCAGCTGATCTCGCCTTTCGTTGGCCGCATCTATGATTGGTACAAAAAATCGACCGGCCAGGAATACAGCGGCATCGACGATCCAGGCGTGCAATCGGTCAAGCGCATCTACAACTACTACCGCAAATTCGGCTACAAGACCGAAGTGATGGGCGCGAGCTTCCGCAATACCTCGCAGATCACCGAACTGGCCGGTTGCGACCTGCTGACCATCAGCCCCGAACTGCTGCAGAAGCTTGCAGAATCCGACGCGCCGTTGACGCGCAAGCTCAGCCCGGAGGGCGCAAAGGATGCCGACATCGCCAAGCTGACGCTGGATGAAAAGACCTTCCGCCGCCTGCTGAACGACGACGCAATGGCGACCGAGAAACTGGCGGAAGGCATACGCGCATTTTGCGTTGATGCGGACAAGCTGGACAAGCTGATCCAGGCGCTCAGCTGATCCATGCACTTCCACAGCGTCGTCCCGATACTGCGCATCTTCAATGAAGAGAAGGCACGGGAATTTTACCTGTCGTTTCTCGGCTTCAGCCTGGACTGGGAACACCGCTTCGGCGACAACTTCCCGCTCTACATGCAGATATCCGGCCACGGCTGCGTGCTGCATCTGAGCGAACATCACGGCGATTGCTGCCCCGGCGCGGCGCTACGTATCGAAACGAGCGGACTGGATGATTTCCACGCCGCTCTTTCCGCCAAGGATTATCGCTATATGAAACCCGGCATCGAGAACACGCCATGGGGAAGCCGCGACATGATCGTCATCGATCCATTCGGCAATCGCCTGATCTTCACCGAATCGGCGCCGGGTAACGAAGCATGAAACCAACCCGTGTAGAAGCGTTCAGTGATGGCGTCATCGCCATCCTGATCACGATCATGGTGCTGGAAATGAAGGTGCCACACGGCGAAACGCTGGATG